>JAYEPK010000078.1:0-1230 GCA_034723935.1 Thermoplasmatota archaeon | reverse complement strand
AGGAGATCGTCTCACCCTCGATGCCCTCACCATGGAAAACAAAACGAAGGTCCAGAGACTTGAAATCATCGAGCGACCATGTATTCAAAACATGACCGTAAGTATGATACTCGTTCCCGGGACAGGCTATTTCTCCCTCCCCATGAAGATCAAGGATATCAAAGAAACTCACCCGGATCTCCGTCGTGGACTGATAGTAGACATATGCTCCACCGGACCCAGAGGGACTTCCGTATACCGAACTGTCATAATCAGCTGCTACGATCTCCAGAATGCCATCACCGTTGAAATCAAGTGTCAGTAGATTGTTTGATGCAAATAAACCAAAGCTGGAATCGGAACCGGGTGAGAGAACCCGGAAAGCAGGTGTCTCGAACTTCATATTATAGACCGATGGATCCGGAAGATCATCTGTCTGGTTCATGTACATCAAATAATAGACACCGATCTCATTTTCTCCAACACCGGTATTGGACCGGATCCAGAGATCGTCCCTTCCGTCATCGTTCATATCCCCTGCCGATTCTACATTGAACTCCCATTCCGGTTCCGGACCTCTGATCATGAAATCATTGTCCAGTATGGATATCTGCCCTGTGGGGAACAATTGGTCGCCATAGAATGCGAAAACACCCCCCCGGAGATCATTGAACGCCATCGGTGAAGATGTTAGAATATCATCGATACCATCCCCGTTGATGTCTGCATGGGTGATGTATGATAGACCGAATTCGGCGAACGATGTTATGTTCACATGGGAATATGTGAAAAGATCGATCACCGAAGGCATACTGCCTCCGCCGAATATAACCTGGGCACCGCCAGAGTTTGGCCCCTCCATTCTGGTCATTCCCGAACCTATCAGAATATCCTGATAACCGTCCCCATTAATATCCCCAAGGTCCAGATCGGTACTTGCAAATCCGGTTGTATTCGCGGAATTGGTTATCACATGATCGTATCCGGTCGGGGAGATACCGTGGGTGATATTCCTCTCCGGCACAAGGTCTGGACCGCCGTCGAACATGTAAACGGATCCGTTCATACCACCCATAGAGTGATAAGTGAACCAGATCTTCGGTGCAAATGAAGAACTTCCATCGCTTGAATAGATATACGCGTTGTTGAAGACACCGCCCTCCCCGCCGATCCTCACACCGTAATTTGGTGTTTTTCCATTTACCCAGTCCGCTATCAGCTCGTTTATCCCCTCACTTTTAAAATTCATCC
>JAYEPK010000077.1:0-5822 GCA_034723935.1 Thermoplasmatota archaeon | reverse complement strand
ATCTCCTGTCACTGGTTTGATCGTATCTGACCTTGAAGATAATGAGAATGGGCTCATGATACAATGGAATGCATCTTTCGAAGAGGACCTTGACCATTATACGATCTACAGATGGGATGAAGGTGAGGGACCATTTGATACGGGAAGCGCAAGCTCGGAACGGGAAACCGGAACCAACACAACTTTTATCGACAGGAACGTGACGGATGGAAAGCATTACTGGTATGCTGTGATCGCACATGATGGTTTAGATTCGGATCTGGAGAACTTCACCGTCGTTTACGGCTCCCCTGTCGATGATGTGGCACCACTCCGCATCGAAGGAACCACTGCAGTCATCATCAACGATACGGACACTTTCAATGTAAATCTAGGTTGGAGACCCAGTAATGACACCCGTTTCAGAGAATACAGGATCTACAGATCACCGTGTTCGCTAGAGAACATCTCCCTAACACCCTACCATATGATCGAAGAAAACAGGAATACAACGAGCTTTACCGATGAAAACGTTCAATGGAATACAACATACTGGTATACCGTCACCGCTGTCGATGTCTTCGGCAATGAATTGAAAAACGGCACACTCTGGGTCAATATCACTTGTAACCCTCCGGTTATCGAAGTAGAACCCGAGACCGGAGAAAAGGGTGACGGGATCCCGATCTGGCCGATCGTTTCCATTGTCATTTTGGTAGCTTTGGTCCTGCTTTTCATCATGTCCCTGAGGGTTTTTAAGTATCCCGAAGAAGAATAGTGCATCGCGACCTTTGACTTATCAAGTGATATTTTAAGGATAATCCCCTTATAGTATGACCAATGATTTTCTCTGGCGTATTACCCGGGATGGTACACAGATGTCAGGCGACCTGGAAAGCTCATTTCTATCCGGCAGAACGATCATCTTACTGGCTTTGATGCTGTTCCTGCCGGTAATACCACTTTCCTCAACGGGTAGCGAAAGCGTTCAGGCCTTTCAAGATATCATCCAAGTCTACACCCAGAAAGGCACCATGTCCCTTTCCGAGGTCGATGAGAGCTTCGTCCGATATGGAGATGGGACGGGAAAGGAATATATCCTTGTTCAGTTCGATGGACCGATCACCGATCAGATGAAGAGCTCCCTCGGAAGAAGAGGTCTCACCATCTTGGATTACATACCGGACTACACCTTCGTTGTCAAACTGAACGGTGCGGATCCATCCATATTGGAAGAGATAGATAATGTCAACGGTTGGATACCTTTCCCAGACGAGATGAAGGTATCTCCAACACTTTACGACATGCTCAGGGAGGGTACAGTGGATCCAAGTTTCGAATTTATTGTGATCGATACCTTCGTCCCATCGGATGATGTTGAGATCAACTTGAGAAGTATCTCGGACGATGTTCAGATGGTCACGGATACCAGGTACTTCATCGAACCAACGGAAGTATCGCTGATCGAGATCGCAAAGATGCAGGATGTCAAGTGGATAGAACCCAGATCAAAAATGGTCCTGTTCAATGATGTTGCCTCCGGTGTTCTGGAAGTGAATACCATCCGGACAGCATACGGACTGGATGGTACGGGCCAGATAGTTGCAATAGCGGATTCCGGTATCGATACAGGGGTCGATAATCATTCGGTGAACGGCGATGTCCACCTGGACTTCGATAACAGATTGACGATAAGGGACTGGTCCGGGGACGGGCCCCAGGATGATCACGGACACGGCACCCATGTTACCGGTTCCGTTGCCGGTGACGGTTCCAGATCGGGTGGGAGTATCAAAGGAATGGCACCCAACGCTTCCATTGTTTTCCAGGCCCTGGGTGTGGGGTCCAGCGGTTCATTGTACACACCAGGTAATATCTCCCGGCTCTTCGAACAGGCCTATGATCTTGGAGCCCGGGTCCACACCAACAGCTGGGGGTCCGACAGTGTGGCCCTTTACGGTGTATATACAACGGATTCCTATCAAGCGGACTGGTCTCAATTCCACTATCCGGACCAGCTGATATTGTTCGCTGCAGGCAACGATGGAGCTGACTCCGTCTCTCCGTTCGGGAAGATCGACCCGGGACAGGTGTCTCCGCCGTCCACTGCAAAATCCATAGTCACGGTCGGAGCCTCGGAGAACAACAGACCGGCATTCGGCTCGACCTGGCTGTCCTTCGGTTTCGGGAACAATCCCATCAGGAACGACAGGGTGGCGAACAATGCATTCGGCCTTGCAGCATTCTCTTCAAGAGGTCCCACCAGCGACGACAGGCTCAAACCCGATGTGGTTGCTCCCGGTACGTTCATTCTCTCAACCAAATCCTCGATCGGTGCCAGCGGAGGCTGGAGCAGTTACGACTCCTATTATCACTACAACGGCGGGACATCCATGTCCACACCGATCACCGCCGGGACCGCCACGGTCGTCAGACAGTTCTACAATGGGACCATGGGGCTTGACTATCCTCTGAACTCGCTCATCAAGGCCACGTTGATTAACGGCGCTGTTGATATGACCCCGGGACAGTACGGGACCGGTACCGCACAGGAGGTCGCAAGGAGACCCGACATTGACCAGGGATGGGGAAGGGTCGATCTCAAGGAATCTTTGTACCCGACCGGCAACTTTGATTTCGAGAACAATGTAGCAGGTCTCGGGACCGGTGAGAATTTCACAAAGGTCTTCAAGGTCCACTCGGCAGATGAACTGAGAGTAACCCTTGCCTGGAGCGATTTTCCAGGGTCCATGTTTGCGGGAAAGTATCTCGTGAACGATCTGGACCTGATCCTCACCGCTCCGAATGGTACAGTGTATCACGGGAACGATCTTGCAGCCCCTTTCGACGATACCACGGATGACATCAATCCTGTTGAGGGCATCTCCATACCCTCACCCGCAGTGGGCTGGTGGGAGCTTAGGGTCAATGCGACCAACGTACCAAAAGGGCCCCAACATTTTGCTGTTGTTCTATCCGGAAACACAACGGACCTCATCACGAACTCGATGATCTTCGACAGGCAGTACTATTCCATCGATAACTCCGAATTGACCCTCAGATTGACCGTTCTGGACCTTATTGGATATGGAACGATGCAGGTGAACCTTACCTCGACCTCCGACCCGGTCGGAAGGAAGATGGATCTCCAGGAGGAGGGTGAATACGGTTCCTTCGTCGGCACCATAAGAAGTTGGAACACCTCGACCGCAGATCCGGGCAGAATATTCGTTTCCCCCGGGGATACGATATATGCGTGGTTCTCCCACACCGCGGCCGGAACTCTCTACGAAGCCTCGGCAACGGCCAGAAAACCTCAGAGAATTGCCCTTTGGAGGCTCCCGGAAAACCACATGATCTATTCCGAGGGTGATATGATAACGCTCCAGGGGAACGGTTCGATCGGAGCAAATGCGTTCTGGTCCGTTCAGGGTTCTTCTCTCGATTGGATGCCTCTCCATGACGATGGGATCCTTGTGAACGCGGACGAGATAGCAGATGATGGTCTGTACGGATCGAAATATCTTGTTCCTGCCGATATTCATGTCTACGGTATGCTGATGGTGAGAGTGTATGATCCATACCTTGGAATGATCGAATATCCACAGTTCCCTTTTCAGATCAATACATCGATGCCAAGGGCTCCAAGGGACCTTGTTGCAGAGGCTTTACCACAGGGGAATTCGATCGCTCTCGGCTGGAAGAGGTCCTCGGAGCCGGACATGGAGTTCCATGCGGTTTACATGAATGTGACTCCACTGAACCTGACCTATGATAAGGATGGGTGGGTGCATCTCTTCAACACGACAGATCGAGGCAATGTGACCGTTGTGAACGATCTGGACGATGGTGTGAAATATTATTTCAGGATGGCAACGGTGAACACCACCGGACTTCTGTCATCGCTTTCCCCATGGGCATTTTGCATACCTTCTGACAGCTTTGCTCCCCGGGTCCGTCTCGATATCGACCCCCATGTTATCGCAGGGACCGTGAACCTTTCCTTCACTGCTGATGAGGACCTCGAGCTGCTCGAGGTAGAGTACTACAATGATACCGACGGAGATGGAACTGCCAACGATGGTAAAGAATGGATGTCAGCTGGTAGTTCCACGGGTCCGGTCCTTGTCTGGAACACCAGGGAGGAGGCAGGAGGTCCCGGCAACCTGGAGCATATGATATTGAGGGCCAGGGGAACCGATGAGATGATAAATATCGGGAACTGGAGAGAGTTCCCCGGCTTCTCAACGGATAATATCGGACCCTTGGACCTTCATCTGGATGACATTCCTGAAAGGATATCCAGCATCGGCAGTTACAGCAACCTCCTTGGTTATGCAGAACCCCTCTCCACCGTTCTCATCCACGTCAACGACGGATACCAGAACAGCACCCTGGCCGGAGCTACCGGTATCTTCAGCATCGACCTGGAGCTCGAAGAGGGGTACAATATCGTCAATCTCACAGGTTACGACAAACATGGTGCAGGACCGGTTATCGTCGGATACGAGCTTACCCTTGATACGATGCTTCCTTCTCCCAGGGTCGTTCCCTTCAATGAAACGATGGAGATATCTTCGGAGGGGGTCTTGTTTCGATCCAACTCCTCGGACACGGGACTGGATGTGGAATATACTGTTATCTCGAATATGACCTGGGAGGTCGTTCTGCCCACCGGAGAAGTTAGAAGGGGTTTCGGGGACAGCTACCATCTGGATATGGACAATATTGGCAACCATGTTCTCAATTTGACTGTGGAGGACATGGCAGGGAACATCAACTCGACAATGATACCGTTCATCCTGCGGGATACAAAATCTCCCGAACCGGCTGTTTTGGGCCCACTGATCGTGAACGAGGATACATCGATACGGTATTCCTCACATGGTACCACAGATAACGACCCCCTGTTGATAGAGAGCAGGGACACACTTTACAACTGGACGTTCTCCGGCAATGAATGGAACTATACATCGGAGAGGAACGAGACCACGGTCATATTCCCGGAACCCGGAATGTACACCGGAAGACTGAGGGTGACCGACCGCTCCGGGAACAGAGGGAATGCCACGATCGAGATCAGAGTGATTGATATTACTCCTCCCACAGGTTCGATCTCGGCGAAGAGATGGGCATACGCCAACGATCCGGTGTATTTCAATACCACTTTCGTTGACAATGATATCGGGGTGTTCGCTAATGCCACCTATGCCTGGGAGCTCTGGTTCAAGGACGAGTACGGAAAGACCTTCGATCTGGGGAGCAGAAATGGAAGCAGTCTGCAGATGACGTTCGAGGATGTCGGGAACTTCACACTGGTCCTGAACGTTACGGACCCTGCTGGGAATTCCGTATTCGAGGAGCATACGATCTGGATCAAGGACAGACCTTTTGTTCCGGAGGAAGAAGGCTTGACCCCGGAGGAGAGATCCTGGACCCTGATAGTGATCATTGTAGCCGTTATTGCTTTGCTCCTTGTAGGGGCCCTGATCTTCATCAGGATCATTACAAAAGAGGACATCAAGGATGTTGACTGGGCGGATGAAGAGGATCTTGATGATTACGACGACGAGGATGAAGAAGAGATAGAGCTCGAATGGGACGAGTAATTATCTGAAATGAGGCGTTCCATACGGTCATCTATCGTTACGGATGAATCTCTGATGCAAGCCCTCTTTATTGCTCTGTAATTTCAATATCAGGGGAGCTCCCCGCAATATATTTTACAATGCTCCTCTATTAGCAGAGGTGCATTGTGGATTTCCATACGGAAGAAGGGTCTATTCCAGCTCCCATGAGAGGAAGCTTCTCAAGTTCAGATTGTTCCTTATTCAGAGCTACAT
>JAYEPK010000076.1:0-1234 GCA_034723935.1 Thermoplasmatota archaeon | reverse complement strand
AAGTTCATCCGTTGGATTATCAAGGAACGAGAGAATGTTGTAGAGGTCTACCACCTCTTGCTTTCGGTAGAACCCCATCCCTCCGTGAACATGGTAGGGAATTCCGAATTCCCTGAAGGCATGTTCATATAGCTTCAGATGGGTCTTTACCCTGAACAGGATGGTGATATCACCGTATTCCGGATCCCTTGGTACATCCAGGTGTTCTCCCCTCTCATCCCAGAATATTTTCATTTTCCCTTCTCTCACGATCTCACTGATCCTGGCTGCAACGAGCATGGCCCTCTCGAGTACAAGTTCAACACCTTTCAGGTCCCTAGATTCCCCTAGAAGGAACTCGACAGACCCCACATCTCCTTTCCTTTGATCCGAGACCTTCAACGGTTCATATTCGAATTCCCACTCCTTTCCGTTATCCACAAGGATATCCATGAAGAGATAATTTGCAAAGTCCATCACAGCTGGAGTTGACCTGAAATTGATATCAAGATCAATGTTGTTCCCCTTCAGATCATCCACTATCATCCTTCTCGCTTTCTTGAACAGGGTAACATCCGCCTTTCTGAAACGGTAGATCGACTGCTTGGGATCTCCCACGATGAACAGCCTGTCGTTACCATCTGCGATCTCTCCGACAAGATCGAGAATGATCGACCACTGGGATGGATCGGTATCCTGGAACTCGTCCAGCATGACGTACCTGAACCTGCCGGAGAAATGCTCTCTTACCAGCTCCTTCTCGTCCCTGAAAAAACGGTAAACAGTGGAGATCATGTCCGTGAAATCCACAACGTTCATGGATTCCTTTCTACTGGCCATGCTCCTGCTGAACCGGGAATATATCTTCAGAAGATCGAGAGATATCTCGTAAACGAGATCAAGATCATTTCCTTCCTGTTTCTCCACAGCATCAACGACCTTCCTGAACTCATCCCTCAGTTTGTTCTTGCACTCCTTGAGCTTCTCTCCATCCACACCACCAAATGAACGGGGTACAGATCTCCTGTACAACAATCTCTTCTCCTGAATGTAGTATCTGAGGATCCCACTTCTTACTCTGTCGGGATGGTCAAGGTCAAGAAGATACTCGTTTATCATCTCGAACTCCCTCAGGAACTCGAGCCAGGCATTTCCGGACCCGGGATATTCGGACGCGATCCTTGACAATTCGCAGGCAGCATCCGTTATGTCCTTTCTCTTTAACGTATCCACAACAAGTTCTTCGAGGTATGAA
>JAYEPK010000075.1:0-1247 GCA_034723935.1 Thermoplasmatota archaeon | reverse complement strand
TATTAAGGGGCTCAGGGAATACATCACCGAGAAGTTATCCTCCCTGGGAGATGTAAATGTCGAACTTGTTGACGATCATATCTATGCCGGGGCAAAGGGCTGCATGATGCTTGCAAAGGACATGCCAGATGATCATTGGAAACAGGTAAGCCTGGAATACTGAAAAGGTTGAAAACAGGATGACGGAGCTGCACGATGGACAAAGGGAAGGAACTTCTTCCGGGAAGAAGATCCTTGCGGAGATATGGCAGGGTACTGTCAGGATCTCAAAAGATCTGACAGACCTTGACGGCTCCATATTACTCCATTCGCTGGATAATTTCCCGATCAATGTGAAGAAAATGAACATCGGTCTTCTATTCCTCATAGAACCGGATGATGAACTGGTTGGAAAGATCATGGACACGACGCTGATGAAGCTACCCTCCACGATAATGTCGAAGGAGGAGATGACCGACCTGGCAAGGTACGACCCGGGCAGGGCACTTTCCCTTACGAACGATTACATCGTTCTATCCGGAAATCCTCCGTCCTGTATAGACAACATGGAGATCAAGAAGAAATTAAGGGAAACGATGCTTGAAAGCCTGTCGGAAGCCTTCGTACATATTCGAACCGTGAAGGAGACAAAGGATGGGGATTTCAACGATGCTCTGATGGAAAGATTGAGGTTCTCCATAGCACAGACGATGATCATGGCAAAGGACCTTCACAGATTGAAGGGAGAAAAGGTAAGGACGGTCAAACCTCACCTCCAGCAGTTGTTCTCGGACTACCCGGCCTCGAGATCGATAGTTCTGGATGCAAAGGCCGTCATCAGCTCCGGAAAGGAGGTCGAACCTTCGGAGATATGGGACCTCCTTGGCAAGATCGGGAATCTGATCTTCCTACCCCTCATGGAGGAGGTGAAGAGCTACACACCTCTACATCCGGGTCTTCCGCCTGCTCCTGATGACATTGTAAGAGAGAGCCAGAAGGACCAGTTCTACAATTCCATCCTTTCCCAGAACTTGAAGGTCATCGCATGCATCAAACCCAGGAAGATGAAAGTATCGAAAGTGGATGAAGATGAGAGCTCTGGCGATGTCCTAGATGAACTGGAAGAACTGGACGATACCGAAATCCTTGCTGAAGGAGGTTAGAGAACATGGACAGATTCGAAATAATGGATGAACTTGATATGGAGGTAACACCGATGCATATCGATGCACTCGGAGAAATAGCAAATCTCGGAACCGGACACGCTG
>JAYEPK010000074.1:0-5875 GCA_034723935.1 Thermoplasmatota archaeon | reverse complement strand
CATCAAGGAAGTCTGTTGTGCAGTGGTCGGTACGTTCGAGGTCATTACCTCGGAGGTCAGGGGAATCCAGAATGGATTCACCAGGATCAGGGATGAAATAATTCCAAGATAGATCAGTGTCCTGTCTCGCTCTTGAGGATTTCATTCCTGTTTCCAAACCGTCCATGAGACCATCGTTATCTGGATCAACGGCATTGTTGAAAGAAAAATATGCTTCTTTCATTATTTCTATATAGCTCTGAAGAAGGAACAATCTGAACTTGAGAAGCTTCGTCTCATGGGAGCTGGAATAGACCCTTCTTCCGTATGGATATCCACAATGCACCTCTGCTAATAGAGGAGCATTGTAAAATATATTGCGGGGAGCTCCCCTCTGAAGCTTTTGAATTGATAGTTTCCATCTCGGATGAGATGGTCATAAGCAGATGCATCATGGTACAGATACCGGGGAATCTTATCAGAGGAATATCTTCCTCAGGGATACGGAAGCGAAATGGGTCGCACCTGGTTCAATGAGATTCCGATCACCGTCTTCACATCTCCACGACCGAAGTGGAAAACGGTGAATTGTGCATATATCCCTCAAAACCCATTAATACAGGATATGTTGATCGTTGGAGGACCGCGATCCACCACATCCGGGGGGCAAAGATTGGGCAGTTCATCCAGAGATCGGAGATATTTCTTCAAAAGATCCCACCTCAAAGGTCAAATATTGCTTCTGACCCTGATGACATTCCTTTCATTGACATTCGTCTCCACATTATCCTGCAACACCGTGGAAGCTCAGAACGGCGATACCATCAAGGTCGGCTATTTTGACGATCAACCGATCTGCTTCAGAACAGGAGATGGAAATAACAGGGGTCTGGCGATCGACATCCTTGAACACATATCGAAAGAAGAAGGTATCGCTCTCGAGATCACACATGGCAACAGGTCCGAGATCATCAATGCACTTGAGAATGGCGAAATAGATATGATCGCATCTCTTGAATTTCCTTACGAAACAGACCGGAACATCATATGTGGAGATGAAATAATAATATCCAACTGGGGAGTTTTATTCTCATCCCCGGGCATCAATATAGATTCCGTTATGGACCTTCAGGATAAGTGGATCGGCATCGTCAAGGATGACCCCTATTATCACGGGACGTCCGGTTTGAAGAACCTGATCGAGTCCTTTGATATCAAAGCATACCTCGTCGAGTTCGATAATTACAACGAAGTTGTCGATGCGATCGAGACCGGTAATGTGGATGCAGGCTGTTTGAACAATCTTTTCGGAAGTGTTGTGGAGAACAAGAGGGACATCCGGAGAACTGGAATCATATATGATCCGACCGATCTCGGATTTGCCTTCCATACAAATGGATCAAATACCGAGCATCTGATCCGGATCACCGACAGGAACATGGATGAAATGAAGGGGGATGAGGATTCCATCTACTACGGTTCACTCGAGACCTATCTGAACGATGACGGTGAGGGCAGGGTAAAGGAGATCCTTCCGGATTGGATCCTGAGAGTGATACTCATCATGCTTGGGATCGTGATCTTTCTCATCTTAACGACCATAATACTCCGTATTCGTATCAGAATGCGAACGAAGGAGCTACGAATGGCAAATGAAAGGCTACACCATGACATTCAGAGGAGAAAGGAGATCGAGAATAGGCTAGAGGATGAAAGGAATCGTTCAATCTTCTATCTTGACCTCATGATCCATGACATCGGGAACATCCACCATGGACTGCTGTCTACGATGCAGCTTTACGAAATGGTAAAGGATGATAGATCAGAGGCCGATAGAACACAGGAAAGAGCAAGGAACCTCTTGAAGAGGTCCATCAACTTCGTCAAGAACGTGAAAAAGTTTGCCGAGGCAAAGACCAGACCTATCGAACCTGAACCGCAGAATATTACGGCCATGGTGAAAAGGGCTATTTCAAATGTGAGGCTTTCATATCCGAATACCGAGATAAAATGCGATCTAAGAACACCAGAGAACCTTATTTTTGTACTTGCCGAACCCCTGCTCGAGGAAGTATTTTACAATCTGATCCACAATGCTGTTAATTATCAGGATCGCAGGATCCCGGAGATCGAGATCGAGCTATCCGAAAGTGGCGAAGAGGTGACGATCGAGATATCGGACCATGGAAGAGGGATCCCCGACGATATGAAGGGATCTATCTTGAACCGTCCACAGGAAGCAGACAAGATAAAGCATACGGGAATGGGGCTCACTCTGGTAAAAGCCTTACTAGACCGGTATGATGGGAAGATATCGGTCGAGGACAGGATAAACAGGGATTTCCACCAGGGTACCAGGTTCAAGGTCATACTTACTACCCAACCCCATAACGAACAGCACCTTTCAGACCCTTGAGAACCCCTCAAGGTCCTTTGCAAGCATTACCCTGCTCTTTTTCTTCTCCTCACCCAATCTTCTGAAAGGAACAGGGCCATAATCATGACCGGGATAAATGATCAGATCATCATCAAGTTCCTTTATCCTCCGAATGGAATTGAACATGTCCTTGAAACTGCCTCCAGGAAGATCGCATCGGCCGCAGTCACCAATAAAAATGGTATCTCCGGTGAGGAGATATTGATCGTCCACAACGATACAGATCGAATCCGGTGTATGGCCTGGTGTTTCCAGGAATTTCAGTCCCAAATGCCCGACAGATAACCCCCCACCATCTTTCACATCCACATCTGCTCTACCGAACCCACTCACGACACCAGCGCTGGACCAAACCGTTCTTGCACCTGTTCTTCGTACCACTTCCGGAACATCATGAACATGATCCCCATGATAATGCGTTGCTATCACGAACTTCAGGTCCAGACCGAGTTCCTCTATCCTTCCCAGTGCTCTATCAGCATCGAACCCGGGATCCACGAGGGCCCCGATACCGCCTTTTTTATCATATATCAGATAGCTGAAATTGTCTGCTCCTACCCTGATCTGCTCAATGGTCATGAAACTCACCTCATATAGCATATTTGATAGATAAGCGATACCCATATCTTGATAGGATCGAACAAGTTCAAATCATAGAACGGTCATCAATCAATAAGATGGCAAACAAAGAAAGAGTAAATACTTGTGATCCGAAAAAGATGGATCTTGACAGAATAGGTCCTGTAATAGGTATGATCGGAGGAGCACTGGGCATGGGAGCAGGACTGTTCCGGATCGAAGATGATCTTTACTGGCTCACTGGAAACAAAGTGAGGACCTTCACACTCGGTCTAGTAACGGTATTGCTCTCCTTTCTGGCGCTGTACTCATCTTTCAGATGGAAGTATCCATCAAAGAAAAAAGAGACAAAAATGATCATGGTACTGATTGGACTCCTGGTTCCATCCGTGATATGTTTCATGACGGCGGGGGTTCTCTGGTTCATTCCAGGAGCGTTTCTCCTGACATCCGCGGGAATGCTTTCGAACCGGATGATCAGGAACAGAGGCCCTGTCAGCAAGGATGCCGAAAAGATACCTTTCCGGGGAAAATATGCCTGTCTTGTCACCCTTGGATGTGTTCTTATTGCCTCTCCGGTGCTTCTCGGGATCCTGTCCGATGATCTTTCGCTGGTTCACCATATGACAGGAACAGAGGAAGCAGGGACCATGCCCCTGGACAAGGTCTGGAGCATCGATGATAGCGGAGAGAGGCACGAAGATAAGGTGACAGGCGTCCTGCTGATGAACATCTCTCTCCTTATATCGTCCATTTCCATCTTCGTCTCTGGGCTCCTCGGAAAGAGAAACCTGTCCATAGGGAACGCCACGGCTATCCTGGTCATCCTGCTTTTCTTCTTCATATTCATCCCGAACATTCTTTTCACCCGGGGGATCGACATCACGCTTTTCTCGGGAGACCATTTCAGATCGGTCTCGATCGGTATGTACTCGGTTATGCTCGGAGGAGCTATCATCCTCGGTTCCAACCTCCATTTCGGTAGGAGATCAAAGACAATGGATAAAGGAGGAACATCATGAACGAAGCGCCATCGACAGTGGACCTGGACCTTGACATCCTGGAGCAGATAGAAAAAGGGTCCAGGGTCCTTGAATTCGCTTGCGCCAGGGGAAGGACCGCTTTCAAATTGGAAGAACTCGGTTACAGTGTGACCGCTTTTGACATCGACCCGGAAGCAATTACCTTTTGCAGGAATGAAGCGAAGAAGAGAGGGAGCAAAGTGGAATTCCTCGAGGCTGACGGCAGGAACCTGCCCTTCGAGGATTCGGTCTTCGATGCTTGCATCATGAACGCCTACATGACGATGCTGGACACCAGGGATTCCAGGATCATGGGGTTCCTCGAGGGTTTCAGGGTACTCAAGGAAGGAGGATACCTCTATCTTGCCGAATTCCTCCAGACATGGGACGATCCCATCTACAGGGAGAGGTACGAAAAGCATGAACATATCACCGGTGAGAAGGGGACCTTCATTGCAACAATAGACGGCTCCATCGAGGGTGAGGAGATTTACAGGGCCCATCATTACACGGAAGGAGAGATCATGAGCCTTATCAACTCAAGGTATCATTCATTGATCGAAAAAAGGACCAGGTTCACGACATACCACGGGAACGAGATCGATGGCATCATCATGCTGGTAGGAAAGAAATGACCTTTATCCTGACCACGCAAATGGGAAATATCACCCTTCATATCAAGAACCATGCCCAACCTGAAGGACTGGCTTCAGCTCTTCCGCAGCCATACCAGTCCCCTGGAGATGATCATAACCATTTCAGGTTCAGCCATGGCAGTCGGGACCATATGGGATATCAAGGTCCTCTACTTTCTGATATTCGGTTGGCTTTACCACAATGCGGGTTACGGCCACAACTCTGCAGAGGATTATATCCAGGGATTCGACAGAGATGACCCGAACAAATCCCACCATCCCATCCACAGGGGAGCGATAGACCCACTGGTAGGGAGAGGGGCTTGCATACTTATGGTCCTGATATCGTTCATATACGGTCTTTTCATCTCTTCCTTTGATCCAACAGCGATCACCGTCCTCATGCTCCTCACGGTATTCGGTTTCATATACAACATGAAGGGAAAGAACATGGGGGGGAAGTTCCTCCCCATAGCAATAGCACATTCGCTGCTCTTTCCCTTTTCCTACCTGGGCTCCGGCGGGGAGATCGTTTTCAGGGAAACCTTCCCATTCATTACCGGCACTTTGACGGCGATCATGGTAGCCGGGACATTCTATCTCATCTTCCAGATAATATACCAGATAATGATAGAGGGGGATCTGAAGGATATCGACATGGACGAGGCATCCTTCCTCAGGTCCCTTGGCGTTTCAGCTCACAGAGGCGAATTCAAAGCTTCTGTACTTGCACGAAGCTTCTCAGTATCTTTAAAGACCATTTCCATCGCGTTCCTGTTCTCGATAGTATACCTGGGCGGAGGTGCTGCCTGGAACTATCTGGCGTTGTTGATCTTCTCTCTTGCCATGTTGATACAGGACCACAGGTTGATGCACGGAAGGGATTGGGACCATTCAAGCTGCCTGAAGGACATGGCCCTCATGGAAGTGATCTCAACGTTCGCATTGGTTTTTGCCCTCTCCCCCATTATCGGAGGATGGAGACCTGCACTGATCGTAATGATCGCGAACATGGTCTACTTCATCATCATGAACCGATATCTCTGGGGGACGCTGATGAAACCCAGGGTATAATTCCCGCCTGATCAACGATCATCTGTTTCACAGACCTTCTCCATCCCAGCAATACCCAGATACTTGAGAATTCCCTTTGCGGCCTCTTTTCCAGCCCCCATGGCCAGGATAACGGTTGCCGAACCCGTAACTATATCCCCTCCGGCAAA
>JAYEPK010000073.1:0-5877 GCA_034723935.1 Thermoplasmatota archaeon | reverse complement strand
CATCTCATCTGTAACGATAACGACCCTGGTCCTCACGGCATTCGTTCTTCTTGGTATGTCCATGGCAGGGATATCGAACCTGACCGATCCGATGGGAGCGACCATACTGGTTGCAGCTGTGGTGTGCTGTAGTGCGGCGATCGCGGGAGATTCCATGCAGGAACTGAAGACCGCACAGATACTCGGTGCCACTCCGGTCAGGATCCAGTGGGGTCGTTTCATCGGAGTTGGTGTCGGAGCTATTGCCATTCCGTTCGTCGTTGCGGTCCTTGCCGAGGCCTTTGAGATCGGAAGCCCTGCTCTGCCGGCCCCGCAGGCAGTGATCATGGGGTCAACGGTGGATGCCATTTTCGGTGGAGGGTTCAACTACATAATGTTCGGTATAGGTGTTGTCCTTGCAGCCATTCTGATATGGAGGAAGCTTCCCGTAATGGCAGTTGCAATCGGTATCTATCTTCCCTTTACACTGACAACCCCGATCTTCCTTGGCGGAATGCTTGGATGGATCGCAGATAGGATGATCGTAGGAAAGACAAAGCTCTTCGACGCTTCGGGGCTTTCAAAGGAAGAGCTCGATGCCAAGATCAAGGATCGTAAGGAAGATACGTTCAACAAGGGACTTCTGTTCGCAGCGGGTCTTGTTGCGGGAGAGGCAGTGATCGGTGTTGTTGTAGCCGTTATCATTGTTATCGGACTCCCGATCACGATATTTGCAGATCCAAGTATGGTTCCGGGTTTCCTGGGTCTTATATTCGTCATGTTCCTGATCGTCTACATGGTCGTTAGGGAACATATCGACGGACTGTCCATGTCCGAGATATTGAGCACCCTGAAGAAGAGGTGATGGGGAGGCGAGCAGCTGTCCAGGAAGAAGAGATCCTTTCCTCCGAGGAAGAAAGAAGAGGAAGGGGCCGAAGGTCCGGTCAAGAAGGAGAGACCATGGTGGGCCAGACCAGATGCTGAACTTGTGAAGGACAGGTACGGCAGGATCATGGAGGTTTACGATTCTGTCAAGGTCAAGGTCGATGATGAGGACAGGGATGCCATAATACAGGAAGCAGCAAGAAGGGATCCTCGGATCGTCAACTTCCTGGATATGGTTCCTGGAAAGGTGGAAGGCATCGGAAAGAGCAAGGAATTCCTTCTCGTTCCCGTGTACGAGACCCGCAGAGGGGAGCGCATCGCGAAGCTCATCAAATTGAAGACAAGGAGAAGGATAAGGCTCGATGATTACGGTTGGATGGTTTGGAAGTTGATCGATGGAAAGAGAGATGTCAGGAAGATAGGGGAGATACTGAAGCACAGGTACGGGAAAGATGTCGAGCCTCTGTATCCCCGTCTTTCGAAGTTCATGGCCTACCTGCAGAACCTGAAGCTCCTGGAGATAGAAAGGCCGGGATCCCAACCGTAACTGAAAAACAGATAGGAGATCCGTTTTGGACCATGTTATTTTAGAGTTATGTGTTCACATTTTGATGGATCGTTCACTGGAAAGTGAACTATGCAGTATGGACCGCGAAATGGGAAATGTGATGGAAACGAATAAATATTAATTGGACTTATGTTGACTAAGGTGAACTAACATGGTTCAAGCTCTGATAAATCTTGGTGATAACACAAATAGGATCCTCAACATCATTAAAGCAAAGTATGACCTACATGATAAAAGTGAAGCTGTTGAATTCATAGTTGACCGGTACATTGAGTTCGAAAATGAACCGGAACTTCGGCCGGAGTTCATCGAAAAAATGATGAAAATAAGAAAAGAAAAGAGCATCAAAGTTGACGATTTTGCCGAGAGGTATGGTTTGAATGTATGACCTTTACATCAAACCGGTTGCCGATCGGATATTCAGGAAATTATCAAATAAAGATAAAAAACAACTGCTGATCATCCAGAAGAAGATATTTGAGATAAGGAAGAACCCTCATCATGGGTACAAACATCTTCGAAAACCTCTGGAGGATTTTTATCGGGTTCATATAGATTCCAGCTTTGTATTGATCTTTGCAGTTGACCATGCTGACCAGAAGGTAACCATCTATTTTTATGGTCATCATGACTCCATTTACAAGTGGAGATCGAAGATCGAATGAATGGAGTTGCAGTCATTCTGATATGGAGGAAGCTTTCTGTAATGGCAGTTGCCATCGGTATCCATCTTCCCTTTACACTTACAACACTAATGTTCCTTTACTGAATGCTTGGGTGGATCTACAGGAGCATGATCGTCGGAAGGACGAAGCTCTTCGACGCTTCGGGACTTTCAAAGGATGAGTTCGATGCAAAGATCAAGTACCGCAAGTAACCTTCAACGAGGTAATTCTGTTCGCAGCGGGTCTCGGTGCAGATAGGAAACGGAATTCACTTCGATAGGATATTCTTATTGAGAAGAATATTGCAATATTCCTCATATCCGAGTGGGCAGTCTATTAGATCCAGCAATTCCTTTTTCGTGATCCTTAGCTGACCTGACATTTTTGATAAAAGGGAATCGTCATATTCCTTCTTTCCATAACTTATCTTGGTTCTCACCGAAGTTTTTTTCCCATTGAAATATAGAACGTACCAATAATGGTCCGTGGTAGATTTGCAAAATCCTTTTGAATCTAGGGAACTCTGAATTTTTCTTGTTTTTCTGATGGTCATCTCAATTCTCCTTGACCATCTCCACTAAAAAATTCTTCAATTGTCTAGCATCATCTGTTAGTTCGGCATCCGGGGTGTTAGTAAATTCTTTATAAATGAAAGTAAACTCTGATTCTGCTTCCTTTAGACATTCATTATAATCCGGGCAGTGAGAATAGATGCCCAGTTTGTCATTGTTCATTATCCAGTTATCATCTGAATATTTCAGATCCAATTTCAAAGGGAATGACAGTTTGAGATCAAACTCTTCTGACACTATCCTGTGCCTTTCTATGTATTTTATTTCGGCAATATCTTTGATCTTTTCAAGAATCCCGATAGTTTCATCCTCCCTTATCTTCGCTACTCCCTTGATGTTCACTGTTTGGCCACGGGTCATAAGGTCAAGCAGTTTTGTTTTGATCTCTTTTGGATAATTGATTTTTATTTTTCCTTCAGGACCAGAGAGTTCTATCCTTTTAGGTCCTTGTGTGACCCTCATCTCCGAAAGTATTCCAATGATAGATATTTCTTCTTTTTTTGTTATCTTGATCAGCTTGGATAAGCACCCTTTGTTCTCATATCCTAGTTGGATCGGTTTAGCCAGATTCTCCGATTGAAACGTTATATCGATCCCTTCACTTCGCTTTGGGATCAACCCATCAAGATCTCTCAATAAACGGTTTCTATATCGGTTTTCAGTTACTCTCTCATACAACTTATGAGAGATCACTTCGGAATCATTAGCAGGTATGGAATCAAATAGATCAGAACATAATTGTATTGACTCCACTCCCAATTGATTGCCAAAAATTACTGCCTGATCATCACCAAGAACAAGATGTTGATCAAAGCTTGAGATGTTTGCATCTCTCATCAACAATCTACATCGTTTCACAACATCTTTTGAAGGCTGTCCACGAGTTCGAAAAGGTTTTTCAGAAAGGTATTCTCCACAATGGAAAATTAAATTCTGTATTTTGATGAGATAATTACCAATTATATCTACAGGAATATACTTGTCTCCTCTACTTGACCTTTTTTGGATCTTGAGATGTATTTCAGAAGGTTCCAAAGATTCTCTATCCATTCAAAGGCCACCAATTCTCCATGAGAGTTTGGATATATAAATCATTAGATTATTATTTCAACACAGAGAATGAACAGTGGGCAGGACAACAGTTGAACGGTTTTTCCGGAATGAAGGATTATTTATCCGGATCCTGTTATCTCTCATGGGAGCCATGAAGAAAAAGATGTATTGGAAGTTTATTTCCATTCTGATATTCCTCACATTTTTACTTTTTCCCCGGTTGGATGATACTCCTGATGTGGAAGCACCCTCCGGAAGAGGAAAAGAGAATGAACATAGCTCTGATCATTTCAATTATCTGGGCGATCGTACTTGTATTGTTCATCTCTTCAATTGTACTGATATTCCTGATCTTCAAAAAAAGATCCAGGAAGGTAAATTCCATGGAAAACAGCGATTAGGATGGTAAATTCCTGCGGAGGAGATCGATCATTTCTTCTTTTTCCCTTTCTTCTTCTTTGAAGGTCCCGATCCCTTCTTCTTGGTCACCTTCTTCTTTTTCGGAGGAGGTTCCTCTTCCTCATCGATCATCTCCTCTTCAAGATCATCACTCTCGACAAAAGGTGACCCTTCCGGAACCTCGATCTCCCCTTCTTCTATCTCGTCGATATCATCGATGAGCTCATTATCTATCTCTTCCACATCTTCCGAGGGTTCCTCGACGTCCTCTTCAAGTATCTCCTCATCTTCCAGGAGTTCCGTTTCCTCATCCTCGACAAGATCTTCATCAACCATCATGGATTCGGCAATGTCATCGGGGTATTCATCCTCCATGCCATCCATGGAATCGTAGAAATCATCCTCGTAATCATCACCGTATTCCGTGTAATCCGATCCGTAAACATCATCATCCTTTTTCGAGGAATATCTGGAATAGACAAGAACACCGATGACAAGGAGGACAGCAATGCCTGCGATAATGAGTATCAGCCGGTCGTTGTTCTCCCCGGGAGATGTTGTATCCGGTAATTTTGTGGTCGTGAACGACCAGGTGTTGTTCTGGTAACCGGCCGGAAACCCGGTTCCGTCCTCGGATCTGATCTGGTTACCCATGGTGACAGTGTATTTTGTATCCGGAACGAACTCCTCATGGGTGATCGTCAGCGTGGTATTGCTGCTTGACCAGGAGTATTGTGCATTCTTCAGGGCAGGGGTCACGGTGACAGCATCCTCTGCGGATGACACCTCTACCGGCTGGTTGAAGGTTATCCTTATGGGGATGTTCAGATCAATCGTATCTCCGGTCGGTGAGAAGGTAAAGATATGGAGGTCCTCGACAGGTGGAACGTAATCGTAGTAGCCGATACCGATCTCCATCGTCCCGTGATCCGGATCCTCCTCTGTTAGCTCGAAGAAGTTGGACAATGTACCCAGATAACCGGAGACGTGGTTTATCGGGTCGCCCTGCATGTCGAAAGGCGGATCGACCTGGAACCTGCCCCTCAGCGGAAGGTTCGAGATCGTGAAGGAGGCGATGCCGGACCCACCTGTGACCTTGGACGCGATCAAGGTCCCGCTTTCGGTCAGAAGGTTCACCTTGGCTCCGTCCACGACCCCATCCCTGGGTCCATCCTCGAAGACCACCTTTGCTTTGACGGTCCCGTTGAGTATCCTGACAAAGTAGTCGAAGACAAGATCAACTGCAATAACGGGAAAGTAGGGGTCGGTGGAGATCGGACCGGAAGATACGGCGATGTATCCGGTCCGCTCTCCGAAAATTCCCGTAAAATTCTTGTCCGGGTAGGCTTTGATGATGTATATCTCCCCGGCACCCAGTCCGTCCAGGACAGCACCACCCGAAGAGTTCGATCTCCCGGTGAACTCAACCGTCCCGTTCTGTTCGATCTCCACTATGCAGTTGGCACCTTTCTGCCCTGAAAAGGGCCCATCCTCCGGATATGACAGATCGATGATGAAGGTGATTCCCGGTAATGCGGTACGGATCCTGTCGGTTTCGGTGAAGGGGGACCAGTTGTTCGAGGTATCGAAAGCGCTGATCCTGAACGAGTAATAGGTTCCCCAGACGAGATCGGAAACGAGAACTTCCCTGGTATCGGGATCCACACTCAGCACTTCACTGAACTCCATGTGGGAAGGGGTGGAGTTCATGTATATGGAGAATCCCGCAAGATCGCTGTCACCGGCGTGGGTCCAT
>JAYEPK010000072.1:0-5907 GCA_034723935.1 Thermoplasmatota archaeon | reverse complement strand
TCTGCATCTGCCAGGACCGTAACGACCGGAATGGCCAGGGCAAAAAGCATAGCTGAGATGGGTCCGACCACCATGGCGATCAGTCTTTCGGACCGGAAGATCACATCCCTGATCTGGGAATTCTTGCCCTTCATTTTAAGACTGGAAAATACAGGGAAAAGTACCATCCCCAATCCAAGGGATATCTGTATGATATACTGGGAGTAGACCTGCCCCCCACGATATATGGCAACAGAATCGGCATCGAAGAAGAGCTGGATGAAAACCTTGTCGATGTTCGGAGCCAGCGTAGAGAGAGCGGAAACAACGAAGATCGGTAAAGCGAAGATGAAATAACTTTTCATCATCTTGAAGGTTGGTGCCTTGATCTTGAACTTTGACAACAATATCATGGAGAAGAGGAAATTGATGAACGCACCGATGATGAACGTTACTGCGAGCATATACGGATCGTTGAAAAGTAATGCTACAATGATCGTTGCCACCAGTTGAACAGCAGCTGCGAGAAGGATCGAGGATTGGTACTTGGCAACCTCCACCCTTCCAATGAACGTCTGTGCTCCGATCGTGGCAAGATTGTTGGAGATGAAATAAAGGAGCATCAGATAGATCACCGGCTCATGGTCCAGTGTCTCGAAACCTTTCCCGACGACGTTCTTCCATATGAAAATCGAGGTTACCACCACCACCACGAACACGACCGTGAGAATTATCTTCAAGGTCAGGAACGTGCCGATGCATCGCCCCAGGTCCTTTCCTTCGGAGATCCGTTTTACATGAGAGGAGCCGATGCCCACGTTCATTATGAAAGAGAACAAACCTACGAAACCGATGGCGAACTGGACGATCCCAATGCTCTCCTTGGGACTATTTGTAGAAACAACCTTCCAGCTGATCAGGCCGATCAGCCCCATGATGGCAAAATTGAGCATGATCACGAGGGTCTTCCTCGTTATGCTGGTGAACAGCAGGTCCTTGGATTCGTTTTCCTCTTCCATGTCTGCACCGGTTCAACCTGAGTTATTCCTTGCGATCTATTAATCTTTCCTGTTTAATATGTGAATTATTTCAACCGGGGCCAGGTATTAATACACCTTTGAGAATCTGCAAAGCAATGTCATCTTCTGACCCCAAAGTGTTCGTTCTGGGACTCGATGGAGCAGACTGGAAGATCCTGGACCATATGATAGAAAGAGGCGTGATGCCCACTCTGAAAAGAATGAAGGAAGAGGGGGCATGGGGAAAACTGAACTCCACCATCCCACCCATGACATGTCCCGCCTGGATCTCCTTCGGCACCGGCAAGAACCCCGGCCGTTTCGGGGTATATTATTTCACCATGAAGAGGAAGAACAGCTACAGGGAAGCACCATACTTCTTCGTGAGGGACCCCCACGGGGATAATTTCTGGGATATTCTGTCAAGAAAGGGGAAGAAGGTCGGCATAGTGAACATTCCGATAATGCACAAGCCCCAAGAATTAAACGGATTCATGATATGCGGATTCACCACACCGAACAAGAACTACAGGATTTCCACCGATGAGATAAAGGAAGGCATTGCCTCTTCTATTGCATACCCTCCCTCGGTCATGGAGGACCTCGTGGAAAACATCGGTGAATACCACATTGACCCCCCGGAGAAATACACTCCAAAATGGGCCAATATGTCGGTCGAGGCAAGGTTTCGATCCTTTGTCAAGACAATGAGAATACGAAAAGAGGCCCTGTTGCATCTGATGAAGAGCAATGAATGGGACCTCATGGCAACGGACATCATGCTTACCGACAGGTTGTCGCATGAACTGTACCAGGTAATTTCCGCCGATGGAATGAAATATGATACCACAGCGGGATCCAACATGAGGGAGACGATAGAAACCATCTATGCCGAGGTGGATGGTGTGATCAGGGACATCCGGGAAGCGGCGGGAGATGACTGTTATTTCTTCATAATGTCCGATCATGGTTTTGGCAACCAGACAGGCAAGTTCGCTGTAAATGATTGGCTGATCAAGAATGGATACCTTTTCATGAAAAAGAGCGGTGCCGGTCAGGAAAAGAGAAAGCCCCCCCTCAAACTCAGAGCCTATCACCTTCTCTCGCGCATCAGCCGGAAACTGAAGCTCAGTCTCATTATCGAGAGGTTCATGAAACTGCTTCCCTTGAAGATGAGATCTACCATACCAACACCTTTCGTGAAATTCGAAATAGATGATGTTGATTGGTCCAGAACAAGGGTCTACTACCGGAGCCTGGGACAGCTGTACGTCAATCTCAAGGGCAGGGAACCTGAGGGGGTTGTTTTGGAAGGGGAGAAAAATAACCTTGTGGATGAGGTTATTGAAAAGATGGAGAAGGATTCCCTTGAATATTTCAAGGACGATAAACAGCTCCGTATACTGAAAGCAAAGGAGATCTATTCGGGGAGATATCTCAAGGACGCTCCTGACATTTATTTCGACCTTGGAGCAGATGATCAGAAAGAGTTCTATGCTGTAGATACACAGATCGGCTTCGGATCGATCTTCATGAAGGACCCGGCTCACATGTACGGTTTCCACAGACAGAAGGGTATTTTCGTCCTGGACCATCCGGATTCTGAACCCGGTGAGCATTCTGATCTGAACCTGATCGACATCTGCCCGACGGTGCTGCAGTTATTCGATGAGGAGATCCCGGGAGATGTTGATGGGAGGTTCCTCAAGGAGATTTTCAAGCAAGGATCCAGGATCTCCACGGTTCCTGAAAGAAAAGGAAGTACTGCCGAGAGATCAAGGATCGATAATGCAATATCCGGTCTCAAGATGAAGATATGATGGACGTGGAATCGGATCGCACCCCCTTTCAGGTGAAATGTGGGAAAAATTCATGTCGTCGGAAGACCATACATTCTTCAGGTGACACCCATGTTCAATAAAGAAGATGGCGAACTGGCGGTCAGGGCAGCCAGGGCCCATATTGAAAGGAAACTCGGCAGGAAGGATGCCGTGCTCCCTGATCCTACCCCCGTTTTCGGGAAGGAATCCGGAGTATTCGTTACCCTGAACACATATCCTGGCAGGGAGCTAAGGGGTTGTATTGGTTACCCGGAGCCCATCATGGAGCTTGGTAAAGCCCTCAAAGATGCTGCAATATCCGCAGCCACCCGTGATCCCCGTTTTCCCACTGTCCGACAGGAGGAGATGGAACGGATCGTTATAGATGTCACACTGCTCACACCTCCGGTGGATATCCAGTATGGTTCCACTTTAGACCTCATTTCCCAGATAAAGATCGGAAGGGACGGTCTGATAGCAAGGAGGTCGGGTTTCTCCGGGCTTCTGCTCCCCCAGGTTCCGGTCGAATACGGATGGACGGTGGAGGAGTTCCTCTCACATACCTGCATGAAGGCAGGACTTCATCTTGAGGAGTGGAGAAGGGAGAATGTGATGTTCCAGAAGTTCCAGGGCAGGGTGTTCGGGGAGCAAACCCCTGGAGGAGAAGTGGAGGAGATCCCCCTGGGCTGAGGTCTGAAGATGTTCGAACTTGTATTGGAGGGGCGGATCCTCCGGAAGGGGCATCCCGTCGATGCTTTCATCTGCGTGAACGGTGGTCTGATAGAGGAGATCAGGAGGATCAGGCCGGGAAATGGAGAGATCGGAGAGCTGCACCGCATGGGTAGAAGGATTCTTCTGCCCGGTGTGATCGATACTCATGTCCATATGAGGGACCCTGGACTGACGATGAAGGAGGACATGTATAGCGGATCCGTATCCGCAGCTTTTGGAGGTGTCACAGCTTTTATCGACATGCCCAATAACAAACCCCCTACAATGGATTCGCGAACGCTACGGGAGAAGGAGCGGATCGCTTCCGCCAGTTCTGTCATAGATCATGGTTTCAACCTTTGCATCACAGCCGGTTCGGACCGGGAGGAGATAGAGAGAACAATTCGTGCAGGAGGGGGCTCTCCGAAACCCCCTGCCCTCAAAGTTTTCATGGGAGAAACCACAGGGTCCCTTATTTTTGGACCTTATGATGATCTTGCAGATTGGGCCCCTGTCCTTGAAAGGAATGAACTTCCCCTTTGCATCCATGCTGAGGACGGCGATATGTTCCAGGACAAAAGAGCTGACAATGGGGACATACTTGCCAACCATAATGGGTCCAGACCCCCTGTGGCAGAAGCATCGTCCATTGAAAAGGTATTATCATCTCTTTCGGACACCCGGAAAATGGTACACATCCTCCATGTATCCAGCGCCATGGGTATGGATGCCGCGAGAGGACAGGATTGCACCCTTGAGGCAACGCCTCATCATCTCTTTCTGGACATCAAGAAAGCAGAGAAGATGTTGGAGGATCCGGCCTTTGCAAAGGTGAATCCCCCGATACGAAGTACATCTGACAGAGCAGCTCTCTGGGATGGTATACAGGATGGGCGTATATTCACCATCGGCTCGGACCATGCCCCACACACATTGGAGGAAAAGATGAGGGGTGCAGCCTCTCCTTCAGGCATGCCGGGAACCGAAACAATGCTCCCTTTGCTACTCCATCAGGTATCCAAGAGGAGGATCGGGTTGGGGAGGGTAATAGACCTTCTCTCGAGGAACCCTGCGGACAGGTTTTCCCTTTCCGGGAGGGGGTCCATTGATAAGGGGAACAAGGCAGATATCATAGCTGTGGATCTTTCCAATTCCCGGATGATAAAGGCCGAGGAGCTTCATTCCAAATGTGGTTGGTCCGCCTTTGAAGGTATGATGGGCATCTTCCCGGATAAGGTATATTCAAGGGGGGAGCTTATAGTGGAGGGGGAGTCCCTCTGCTGCAAGAAGGGGAGAGGTTTACCAATATTTGATTGAACTATTTTACGGGATCTGTATTTTTTCCCTGTAAGATATTCATAACCGCTATTGACGTTCTCTTTTTTCTCCCGTTTTTTCCAGAGGAGCATAAAAATTCCAGATAGGTTAATATACCGGATGCATATGTCGAGGAAAGAGGCGTTCAAGATGGTAAGAAGACAGACAACGAGGGAGTCAAAGAAGCTCAAGGATAAATGGAAGGCGAAGCAGTGGTATTCCATAATAGCCCCGGACCTTTTCAACAGGGCAAAGATAGGTGAGACACTTGCAGATGATCCTTCAAAGCTTATTGACAGGACCATCGAGGTAACGCTCCAGGACCTTACCGGTGATTTCAGAATGATGCACATCAAACTGAAGTTCAAGATAATAGATCACACCACATCCGAAGCATTCACCAAGTTCCTGGGACACGATCTGACCTCGGATTTCATCAGGAGGCAGACCAGGAGGAAGAGGACTAAAATGGAAGGTGTGTTTGACATCCAGACCAAGGATGGGTACAAGGTACGTCTCAAGCCAATGGCAATATCCGACAAGAGGATCCAGTCCTCCGTTCAGTATCATATCAGGAAGAAGATGCAGGAGATCCTTGATGACATCGCCGAGAAGCACACGTTCTCCGAGGTTGCATCACTTGCATTGACCTCGGACAGGGACAGGTCTCTTGTTTCCATGATCCAATCGAACTGCAAGAAGATCTATCCTCTCAGGAGGGTTGATCTGAGGAAGATGGAGGTCCTTTCACATCCGGAGGGTGTTGATGATGCACCAATCGATTCCATGGCACCGGTTCCGGAAGAGGAACCTGAGGCCCCCGTCGAGGAACCGGCAGAGGAAGAGCTCACTGAAGAATCTGATAGTGTATCCAAAGCCGATGCTGAAAAGTAACAACGGACAAGGAATGAACACTTTCCATGTCCATTTCACATTTCTCTATTTGAGACTGTAATAGCGGATCTTTTATACCTGTCAGGAGGATGAGTTCATTACGCAGGAAGTGGAAGCTTTCTTTCACTTTATTTGGTGCTACAATGGTTTCAACGGAGAATGCTCTA
>JAYEPK010000071.1:0-5909 GCA_034723935.1 Thermoplasmatota archaeon | reverse complement strand
GAAAGATAAAAGTGGCGCAGAGGAGGGGATTCGAACCCCCGGGGGCTTACGCCCACCGGATTTCAAGTCCGGCGCCGTGGGCCAGGCTTAGCTACCTCTGCGTGTATTTTGGCGATTGTGGGTGCATTTCTGGCCCACGGGGACCGTATCGAGACACACCTGTCTCGATGCCCGGAAAATCTTTGATTTTCCGATGGTGGGCCAGGCTTAGCTACCTCTGCGTGTATTTTGGCGATTGTAGGTGCATTTCTGGCCCACGGGGACCGTATCGAGACACACCTGTCTCGATGCCCGGAAAATCTTTGATTTTCCGATGGTGGGCCAGGCTTAGCTACCTCTGCACGACGACAGCTTTTATTTGTATGCAAAGGTAGTTAATAAGGTCAATGGTGTTTGATCAATATGCTCAAGTCTCTCATTCATCGAGCACGCTTCTCAGGAGTTCTAGGAGCTTGTTCTGGTTCTGATCGAACCTGTATCTCTCCTGAACCTCTCTGAGCTCTCCTCCATCGAGCCACAATCCACTGCAGTCCAGACAGAGCTCGACCGTGATGTCCCATATGCTCTTCGTTTCCGTTACCCCTCTACATCTTGGACAGGGAAAATCAGCCTCGTTCGCATCTGTGTTCTCGAAGGGGAATGGACCATCCATTTTCTCGTCTATAACTTTGTCCAGTTCGTACTTGTCGAACCAGTAACCTTCACATTCTATGCAGTGGTCCACCTCTACAGCTGTGGTCGAGGTCATTACCACGATCTGTTTCATCATCATACCACATCTGGGACATTTAACGGGTTGACCAAGATCGATATCGGGTGAGACATCTCCTTCTGGAACCATATAACGAACCCTCCTATTCCAATCTCGATCGATATTGCAGGTATATAATTATGTCGTGGGCAGCATTTCCTATGAAAATGAGGATGTTCTGTATATCTTAGGGAACAATAACATTTGATCAACTATTTCTAGAAGTTACTCATCTACACTCAAAGAGTGAGATAAGATGCCGGGCGTTGAGAGGTTCAGGGAAGCTTTCAGGATCACGTTGATAGGAACGGCTGCAAATCTATTCCTGGCCGTTCTCAAGATCCTTCTTGGTATTTTCGGGAGAAGCTCTGTAATGATCGCGGATGGCATTCACTCTTTTTCCGATCTTGTGACCGATCTAGCGGTGATCATTGGAATGAATGCATCCACAAAACCAAGGGATGCAGGGCACAAGTACGGACATGGAAAAATTGAGACTTTGATAACGATATTGATCGGATCGATACTTATTGGTGTGGGGTTGGGTATGCTCTTCAGTTCCTCATCGCTGATATTGGACTGGATCAGGGGTGAAAAGCTTCCGATCCCGAAGGCATTCACAATGGTTGGCGCATTTACCTCGATAATCATAAAGGAGGTATTGTACAAGTATACAAGGAGAACCGGTGTCAGGATAGGTTCAAGGGCCCTCGTTGCAAATGCCTGGCACCATCGTACAGATTCGCTCTCGTCTGTTGCAGCGTTACTGGGTATTGGTGGTGCGATCCTCCTGGGAGGTCAATGGGCTGTGCTCGATCCGATCGCAGCGGTCCTTGTGACAGTTTTGATCTTTTACGTATCCATCAAGATGATAAGAGAATGTATGAACGAGTTGATCGAAGGTAGCCTTGGTGAGGATACGGAAAAGGAGATCATTGAAATGGTGTCCAGTGTCGAAGGAGCCTTGGAACCTCACAATCTCAGAACAAGGAGGATCGGTAGCGATATTGCCATAGATATCCATATCAAGGTCGATCACAGATTAGATGTGGGAACTGCTCATTTTATCACAGAGGAAGTGGAAAACAGGATCATGGGACGGTTCGGGGACACGACGATAATAAATGTTCATCTGGACCCTGATGACATATGAAGGAGCTATCCATGGGTAATCTATTTCAAATGGAGTTGAGATATGAGGTAGATGAGCATTGATAGATCGATACTTGTATTGGTGGTCACATCAACGGTGTTCACCTCTGGAATGATAGGGATACTGTTCCTGGATCATGAACAGAACCACTATTCGTTCATCCCACCGGATGACCTGGGCAGGTTCGATCTTCCGGACAACAGAGGCCTGAATGTGAGCATAATGGCATCTCTCCAGTCAGCTGGTGATTATCTGGTATCCCATATTCAGGATAGCGGTAAATTCGACTACCAGTATGATCCGATTGCAGACAGGAATGTGAACAAGTACAATGTTTTGAGGCATTCGGCAACTACCTATTCATTGGCCTTGATATTCAAGTACACCAGGGATCCGGACCATTACAACTGCACGATATCCACACTGAACTACGTTCTATCGAGGTACATGGCATCGGGTGAGATCGATGGGACCAGGGTAGCCTACATTGTGAAGAACGGGTATGCCAAGCTTGGGGGGGCTGCACTTACAGTACTTGCGGTTTCCGAGGTGGAGAAACTGGACCCATTTGCTCATTACGAGACTGAACTTTCCCTGCTGGGTGAGTTCATACTGAAGATGCAGAAGGATGATGGCAGTTTTCAGTGTTTCCACCTCTCCAAGGAGAACGAGCATTCCGATTACTATCCCGGAGAAGCGATGCTTGCTCTTGCAAGACTATATGATGCAAAGAAGGACACAAGATACCTTGAAGCTCTGGAGAAGGGTTTCAAGCATTACAATCCATATTTCGGTAATCGATATTCGGCATATTCTCCATGGGCAGTAGAGGCAATGGTATATACGTCCCAGTGGATCGAAAATTCCTCCTATGTCGAATACTGCTATGATACGGCTGACAGCTGCAGAGCGGGACAGAACCTTCCGGAACGAACATCCGAGGATAAGCTCATTGGTTCCTGGGGGTCCAACCCGACATCCGCTTCAGCAAGCAAGATAGAAGCCGTCATAGATTCTTATCTGCTTGCCAAGAGGTTGAACGATACCGAGGAGGAAAAAAGGTTCAAAGCATCCAGCGAGCTCGGAGCAAGGTTCCTCATGAACTTCCAGTTCGATGAGGAGGAAGCAAAGCTTTTCCCCTCTCCGGAAAGGGTTGTGGGTGGTTTCCCGCAGTCCTACGAGAACAGTGATATCAGGATCGATCAAGTACAGCATGCGGTCGTTGTCCTGGCAAAGCTTATGGTCTACCAGGGCACCGAGAACCATGTATGATCCCACGCAGGGTCCTTGCCTTTCTAGAACTTCTCACAAACATACTCGAGCACCGACTCGAATACGATCCTGCCGTCTCCTTCAGAGGGTCCTATCTTTCTCCTGTACCAGTCGTGATGTGTATTCCTGAAGAAGACCCTTTCCGGATGAGGCATCATGCCGAAAACGTTTCCCATCTCGTTGGTGATGCCTGCAATATTGAACTTGCTCCCATTGGGGTTGTAGGGATATGTTGCATCGGTATCTCCTCTCTGGTCCGCATATCGGAACACGATCCTGTCATCCTCGAAGAGCTTCTGGTAGATCTCATCTTCCTTCTTCTGGCTCTCGTGGGGGAGCATGAACTTGCCTTCAGCGTGTGCGGACGGGATAAGGCGAAGCTCATTTTCTTCAAGCTTTGAGGTCCAGATACACTTTCCCTTGCTTGAATGCTTCAGCATGGTAGGTCTGCATTCGAACTTTCCGGAATCATTTGCATGAAGGACGGCCTGAGGGTGTTCTGACATTGTACAATCCAACGCTGGCAGTATTCCCAGTTCGACCATGATCTGGAATCCGTTGCAGAAACCACCGATGGCCTTGCCGCTCTCTATGAAACGGACAATGTCCTCCGATACGGATGCCTTCAGTCTGGCAGCGAAAATAGCACCTGCCCGGATGTAATCCCCTGCCGAGAACCCGCCGGGGAACATCAATATCTGATAATCATCAAGGCTTCTACCCTCTCCGGCATTGACATCCCGCCCTTCCAGCTGTTTGAGATGAACGAACTCCGGGTCAGTTCCAAGTCTCTTGAAGGCATCGAACGTTTCCTGCTCGCAGTTGGTTCCCTCCATTCGAAGGATACATACCTTCACTTCCCCCGGTTTCATATGGCTCCCTCCAGAAGTTCGTCGAGACCATTTCTCCAGGTATGGTCCAGTATGTCTATCGGAACATCGATCAGGATCTTTTCACCATCGGTGACCTGGAGTGTTGCTCCACCTACGGTGCCGATCTTGGCGAAGGGGACCTCGGCCATGGAGAGGTCTTCTTCCACCTGGAGGGCATTCCTGGGATCGATCTCCAGGAGATATCTGGAGTTTGATTCCGAGAAGAGCTTCACATCGTTCCTCAGCCTGGAGATCTCACTCACGATCCCATTGATATTGATGTCCGCACCGATGTGCCCCCCGATGCACATCTCGGAAACGGCCACCCCCAGTCCACCTTCGGAAAGGTCGTGTACAGACTCTGCAAACCCTTTTTTATTCAACAACAGGAGTATCTCCATGGTCCCGGAAGATAGTTCGAGATCCACATCCGGAACACAGGAGCACTCCGCTCCAATTTTCCTGTAGTAAGCTGACCCTCCCATCTCATGCTCGGTCCTTCCGATCAGGTAGATGATGTCGCCTTCTTTCTTGAGGTCCGACGTGGTCACCTTATCGATATCATCGACGATGCCTACCATTACTATGGTCGGGGTGGGTGGGACCTTCCCGATGTCCGATTCGTTGTAGAGCGACACGTTTCCGGAAACCACCGGTGTCCCGAAATGCCTGGCAAAGTCGCCAAGTGCCCTGCATGACCTCTCGAAGTCTCCAAGACGGTCCGGTTTCTCCGGATTTCCGAAGTTCAGGCAGTCGGTTATAGAATCCGGTCTCGCCCCGACGGAAACAAGGTTCCTGACCGATTCCTCGACCGCAGACAATGTCCCCCGGTAAGGGTCTATCTCGCAGAAATACGGATTGACATCTGCAGTAAGTGCCAGTCCCCTGTTCGAATCCTCGAGAGGTTTTAGGACGGCAGCATCGGATGGCCCCGGTGTGAACGGTTTACCCACGGCCGGTTTTATTATGGTCCTCCCACGGACCTCATGATCATATGTTCTGAAGACAGGTTCCTTGGAGCAGATGTTCGGGGAAGCAAGAAGTCTCAGCAAAGTGCTTTCGAACCCTGATCTGCTAGGTACTGGGAGTGTGGTGTCCTTGATCTCTCTAATTATCTCCTTTGCTTCATGTATCCTGCAGTATTCCGGGCCTGCAGTGAAGAAATCCAGGTCCAGGTTCAGGATCATTGTCCCTTTCCACCTTACCTCTACCCTCTTTCCTTCGACGACCCTGCCGATGATATTTGCCTCCACATCCCATTTCTTGAAGATATGGAGTACCTCGTCTACATTTTCAGGGGATACCGATACCATCATCCTTTCCTGGGATTCCGATACCCAGATCTCCCATGGAGATAGGTTCGGTTCCTTGAGAGGTATCATGTCAAGGTCGATAACCGCTCCAAAACCGCCGTCGAGTGCCATTTCACCCGAAACACATGAAAGTCCACCTCCACCAAGGTCCTTCATGCCTCCGAGCAGTTCTTTCTCGTTCATCTCGAGGCAGGAATGTATCAGGGGTTCCTTCATGATCGGATCTCCAAGCTGTACCGATCCCCTGTCCTTCTCCTCGGAGTCGGCCGAAAGATCGGCAGATGCGAATGTTACACCATGTATCCCGTCTCGTCCGGTCCTTCCACCTGCAAGGATGTATATCTCTCCCTTTCCTCCGACCCTGGAATGTATCATGTCCTTCTTCTTTCCGATTCCAAGTGCACCTACATTTACCAGAGGATTGCCGGTGTATCCCGGATGAAAATTGACCATGCCCGCAACAGTGGGAATTCCTATCCTGTTCCCGTAATCACGAATGCCAGAGATAACTCCGCTGAAGATGAACCTGGGATGGTTGACCCCCTCCG
>JAYEPK010000070.1:0-1259 GCA_034723935.1 Thermoplasmatota archaeon | reverse complement strand
CAGTTTCCTTGCAACCTCGCGAACATCCTGGGCAGAACCGTTCGAGCAGATCAGCAGTCCCTCCGGTGCATCGATTATCATGATGTTCTCGAGTCCCACCACACCTACAGGGCGGCCTATCGTGGATCTCAGGAAAATGTTGGAGGATCGGACCATGGCAAGGCCGTCTCCCTCATCTGACATCTCTTCAAGTTCCCTTATGGAATCCCATGATCCCACATCTGACCACGTGAACTCTCCTTTGACCATCTTCACATTCCCGGAGAGCTCCATCACAGCATTATCTATGCTTCTTGCAGGTAGATCCCTGTAAACCTCATCGAGCTGCGCCATATTTTCGGGATCAAGGTTCACCATCGGTGTGTATATGTCCGGGGAGCATTTTCCCATCTCATCTATAAGATCACCAGCCTTCCAGAGGAACATACCCGAGTTCCAGAAGAAATCCCCACTCCTGATATATTCTTCAGCCGTGGTCCTATCGGGTTTCTCCCTGAAGTTCGAGACCGAGAACAGACCGGGATCGATCTCTCTTTCTGATCCGATATAACCATAACCAGTTTCAGGTCTGGTAGGAGATATCCCAAAGGTATACAGTCCTCCATGTTCCCTGGACCCTCTCAAGGCCAGATCGAAAGATCTCCAGAATCCCTCATGATCCGGTATCCTGTGATCCGCGGGGAGAACAAGGTTCACTTCGTCCTTTTCCGAAAGCAACGCCCCCATCATACAGGCAGGCGCAGTGTTCCTCCTGCAGGGTTCTCCGATAATATTCTCCTGCGGAAGCTCCGGCAGGTCAGCTTTTGTGAGAGCTGCATGGTCCCTTGACGTGATCACAAGTATATCACTGTCATCGAAGCGTTCGCCGATCCGTTCGTATGTCTGCCGAAGCAGGGTCTTTCCATCGAACAATTTCAGGAACTGTTTTGGAGTTCTTATCGTCGATATCGGCCAGAAACGCTCACCTGATCCGCCTGCGAGAATAACCGCCTTCATTTCATAACCCCCTTGATCGGTCAGACTGCATTATTGATCGATCTTCCATAATAATCTATCCGCCATCTCGCTTTCTCTCCTGGCCCCATAAGCAACGAACCTCGGCAATACCGCTCCCGGAGATCCCCTATCTCCCTGCACGAGGCATCGTTAAGATCATTCAAGCTCTCCAACAGGATCAGAGGTTTTGATCCATTGGTAATATGCTGAAAAAATATAAAAGAAAGCCTAACACCCAACCCCCCTTCCTACCCCACTCTGAT
>JAYEPK010000069.1:0-1263 GCA_034723935.1 Thermoplasmatota archaeon | reverse complement strand
GTCCAGCTTTTTGGCTCTCTCCGAACGAGTTCACTGCGGAGACCTCGTACGTATGATCTATGCCGTTCATGACGATGTCAGTGTAACTGGTTACATCCCCATCAACGGTCTTGTAGAGGGAAGTATCACCTGATCCGGATCCCTTGTAGATGTAGTAGCTATCGATTGGCAGACCCCATGTGACCTTCGGTTCGATCCATTTCAGTTCTATCTGTCCCTCTCCTCCTGCTGCAATGAGGTCCCTTGGTCTCGAAGAGACCCCGAGATAATTGACCAGCAGCGGCTGTGTTCTAATGCTCTCTCCCAGTCTGTTCACTGCTGTTATCGAGTAATAGTAGTTCTGACCCGGGGTCAGGTCCGTTTGATCTATGTTCATGGTCCCTGCCGGGTTCGATACGATCAGGTCCATCTCCAGTGTATGGTTCCCTTTGAAGATGTTGTAAGATATTATCGGACAGCACCCGTTATCGAGCGGAGCCTTCCATTTGATCTTGACACCGTTCGTTATCTCTCCGAAATCCACTGCAGAGGGCATTCCCGGGTATGTGTTCGGCTTTTCTGATATCATGTTGGAAGGTTCTCCCATACCGACCGTGTCCAGTGTGTATGTGACCATGTAATAGTATGTTGCAGGGTAGATGTCGATGTCCGTGTCATGGTATGAAAACCCGGCCACCTCTGCAATCTTCCTCAGAGCGTCCGGGTATATTCCCCGATATACCGTGTAATGTTCGAGAAGGAATGCATCAAATACCTCTTGATCCAGTGCGGACCATGAGATGTCGATCGTAAGGTCACCCGGATCTGATGTGAGGATCGTCGGAGGTTCCGGGATCAGTGGTGAATCCGAGACAGTGTTGCTTGGAACGCTCTCTCCGAGAGTGCTGAAGGTTGCAGAGACCTGATAGTAGTAGGTCAAATTTTCATATGAAGGGATCACATCCCTGTAGCTGGTGACGTTTCCGAGGGTTGCGATCAGTGGCATGTATCCCTCGAATCTACCTCTATACAGTTTGTATCCGATGATCTCATATTTTTCGAATATGCTGTCGTGAGGAGGTTCCCACTCAAGTGATACCTTGAAATAACTTGAATTGGTCGAAAGATTTCTGGGAGAGAAATCATCATAGAACAGCTCTTTGATATCAAATAATGCAAGATCGTAACTGGACCCATTTCTCTTGACCGTGGAAAGATATGTTGCACTGGTTTCCAATATTGGATTGAACGATGTGATTCCGGACAGGGTTACCTCCTTGCTTT
>JAYEPK010000068.1:0-5945 GCA_034723935.1 Thermoplasmatota archaeon | reverse complement strand
GGAAATGGTGCTCTGGGTGGTCATCAACGGAGTGCTTCCGAGGGAGCATATCTGGTTCGATCCGAAACCGCACCCGATCGAATCCAAATATCACGGGAAGCTCAAGATCTGGCTATCCGTCGGAATCTCTCTTTCCGCCCTGTTTGCCATTATCATACTGGCCGTCGGTCCAACATGGGACACCATTCTACTTCATATTGCATTTGTGTCCACACCTCTTCTCATTCCGGGTATATGGGTGGTCAGGGAAGAGGGCGTGATAAAGAGAAGAGATGAGGCCTTCGGAGCATTTATCAGGACAATAGGGTCCACTTCGGAGAGCAAGGGAGGTTCTGCTTCGATTGGTATGAAGAGGATAAGATGGCATGACTTCGGAGCGCTTACGGAACAGATCAGGGCGCTCTATGATAGACTGAAGATCAGGATCGATACGGAGAAGGCATGGTCCATCTTCATCAGGGAATCCCGATCGGAGCTAATATCACAGTTCCTGAACACCTACCAGGAAGGTATCTCTGCCGGCGGGAGCCCCAAAGAGGTGTCGTCGCTTATATCCGGACACTTCACGACCCTATCCTCCTTGAGGAAGAGGAGATACCTCTTGGCGGACAATTTCGCGGGAATACTTTACGCACTCACAGTGTTCATCTCCGGGGGGATGTTCATGATATATTCTGTGGTCCTGGAGATGCTGCACCGCCTTGGGGGGTTGGAGACGGCCTCGGAAGAGATCGAGAACTTCCAACCCCTGGTGCTTCTAAAGGACGTTAGCGGCCTTGAGTTCATAATGCTGGCATCCATAGTGTTCGTTGTTCTCCTCCACGTGTTCTTCTCTGCAGATGCCGTAAGGAGGTTCAAGGGAAGCCACAAGCTTGCCCTCATGCTCCATATCCCGCTTCTTCTCTGGACCGCAGCGGTATCCGGTTTCCTTGCCCAGTGGGCGGTTGGAAGGATATTATGATGCCTGCCCCTCCTGTTCAATGCTCGTATCATAATCTTTTTATACTCTTCTGTTGAATGGTTTATTTGTATCCCGGGTATGTTGGTTTTTTACTTCTTACATTATTATTGATATTGTGCACTTGTTCAGTGAATGTTCGATAATGTTTATATATTGTGTTACAACATGATTATAATTAGGCAAGGCGCTGTGAAAAGGTGTTTTCATCTTTGCTAAATTGTTTTCTAATGTTAATAATAACATAAAAGTAACTATCTCCTATTGTTTATGTAGAAATGTTCGATAAATGCACTAAAGAGTTTATATATTTACAAAACCAACTCTCTTTTCACAAAGAAGGTGCATGAAATGAAAAGAACAATGATATGGATCGCAGCCCTTGTCGGGCTTGCAATGGTGACCGGTGCTGTTTCTGCGCTCAATCCTCTGAAGGGAGACGATTGGGAGCATGACCCCGATAATGACGGACTGAACAACAAGGACGAGTTCCTTGCGGGATCGGATCCCAACAACTGGGATACTGATGGTGACGGGCTCCCTGACGGATGGGAGGTAGAGAACGGGCTTGACCCCGCGGATCCGATGGATGCCGAGATGGACAATGACTATTTCGGAGGTGAGGAATATGCCTCCTATACACAGGTGGATCCTCCGTACGATAACTATGCGGAATATTACAGATTTGCAGGTGTCAATGAGGAAACCGGCGAGAACATCTACATTCCCACCGATCCCAACAATGCGGATACAGATGGGGACGGAATACTCGATCCGGATGATCAGTGGCCCTGGGATTTTCTACCTGGTGGAGTTCCGGGTAATCCGGGAAACCCGTCCCCCACTGTCCCTCATCCCGGACCACCCACTCCACCTTCGGAGGACAGCGACGGAGATGGTCTGAGGGATGATATAGAGAGGACAATAGGGACCGATCCCTACAACCCGGATACTGACGGTGACGGTCTCATAGACTCCATGGAGCTCTCCCTCGGTCTCGATCCCAACGACTGGGATACGGATAACGACATGCTCATTGACGGTGTTGAAGCCGGCAGCGGGTACTCCACCGACGGCCATTTGAGCGATACCGATAACGATGGCATAGCCTGATAGGGGAATAGATTATTTCACAAAGGGAGCTCTCCGCCCGGGGCTCCCCGCTATTTAATCTGTTCGATATCGATAATGATCAGTTCAGAGGGGGCTCCGACCCTTATCGGAGGACCCCAGGACCCCGATCCTATGCAGACGTAGAGATATGAACCATTGTATCTTTTCAGGCCCCTGTCACCATCTTTGAATATCATCCTGGTGAGCAGTCCGCCGGGGAACATCTGCCCCCCGTGGGTATGTCCTGAAAGCATGAGCGATACACCGAGTTCGGCAGCCTTTTTGAAATGGATAGGTTGATGGTTCAAGAGGATCTTGGGCCCAGAGTGTGCGCTGGTAACAAGCTCCTCGATCCTTGCCCTGTAACTGTCATAGTTATTGAAGGTGGACGGGTCATCCACACCGATCATCGTCAAGTGGGTCCCCATGTTCTTTTCGATCCTGTTGTCCAGGACCTTGAATCCCAGCTCCTTCAAGAATAACTTTGAATCCTCCAGTCCATGATAGAACTCATGGTTCCCCACGACAGCATAGGACGGAGCCATCGAGGTCATTTCCTTCAGCTTAGGAGCAATATGTTGCAGGAACTTCGGGTTCGTATCAAGAAGATCTCCTGCGGATACGATGATATCGGGTCTCTCACTTTCCATGATACTTAATATCCTTCCCAGCCTTCTTTTTCCGACCAGAAGCCCGATGTGAACATCGGAGATAAGGGCGATCCTTGCACCCTTTCCCGCGTATCCCTTCAACGGGATGGAAACATGTTTGGTTCTAAGGATCCTCCCCTCTACAAGTCCCCAAAGCATGGGAACGAACACTCCTCCTATGATAATGAACTTGAGAGCATTTATAACGATCGAACTTGTGTTCCAACCCGTAGCAAGTCCCGGAAGAAGAACGATACCCGCGATAAGAGAGGTAAGGAACATGTAGAAGAAAGCACCCATCAATATGGTGGAGGATAGATAAAGCGGGAACATCACCTTTCTGTGATATACATGTCCGATGATCTCTATCACGATAACATAGATGGTTATTCCGATCATGGCAACAATGTACTCCCAGTGAACAGACAGGTCCGGACCGAAGACGATCGAATATATTGATCCGATGAGAACGGAGGTAGAGAGGACAATAATGGATATTATTGATATGAATAACAGTGCGGCTGCTGCTCCCCTCTCCTTCTGTCCATTTTCGATGGGTTCCCTTGTCTTTCTATCTTGGCCTTCCATTCGGATATGGTAGATAATTTTCCATTATCTACCTTTGGTAGTGGATATATCGGGAATTTCACTCACTTCCCATTCACTTTTCGGGTTTTTGGTATGTGAGCTCGTCAGAGGTCAATGCCGGTGGTCTTTCCTGCTGGATTGGAGCAGGTGCGGGCTGCATGGGGGGAGCCTGCTGCTGCTGGTATGCTGCTGGCGGTTGTGGGGCCATTTGTGGTTCCTGCAGCGGCATCTGTGCGGGGGGCAGTGTCCTTTCCGGAGCAATGGACATGGGTTGTTCCAGCCTTGGAACCTGGACCTGTGGAGGTTGTACTCCTGTGCCTGGCAGTCCTGGTCCAGCTGGTTCTATGGTGTGTTCGACTGCTTCTTTTGTTTCGGTCTGTTCCATTGCTTCTTTTACCTCTTTTTCCTTTTTTCTTTTTGACCTTGCGATCATGAGCGGGATCACGACCGCCATTATTCCGATCAGTAGCGGTATGATGAAAGCTCCGAAGCCGAGGATGGCCGCGGTAGGTATCCTTGCGGGGACCTCGATGGAATCTGTTACGGGTTGTCCCATTCCTTCCTCGTTGTAAGCTTGTATGGAATAGTAGTATGTTCCCGTTTCGACATCCTCGTCAGTGAAGGAGATCTCATCCGGTCCCAGATAGTTCAGGACCGTCATATCATCCTCGTTCTGTCCTTTGTAGAGGACATATCCCAGTATGGGTGTTCCTCCGTTGTTTACGGGTTTGCCCCATTCGATACTGATGGTGTCCGTGGTTGCGGACATTTTCAATTCCATTGGAGTTGAGGGGGTTCCCAGCGGGGTTGCGGATACAAGGTTGGAGGTTGGTCCTTCGCCAAGGATGTTCACGGCGGAAACGAGATAGTGGTAGGTTCTGCCGTTTTCGACTTCATGGTCTATGAACTCGAACACATCTCCGGATACCGATCCGATGCTCTGCCCCATGCCGATGGTCGTTCCTCTGTATAGGTTGAATTCGGTAATTTCTGAACCGCCGTTGGATGCAGGGATGGTCCATTTGATGATTATGAACTCATCGCCCGAGTCTTCGATGTAAAGCTCTCCGGGTTCGTTCGGTATCGTCATCGGGGTTATGGAAACCTGATCCGACATCGGTCCCTCTCCCATCTTGTTGACCGCTGATATTTTGAATGTGTATTCTATTCCATTCAGAAGATCTTCAGCGGTGAATGAATTTTCCTCTGCCGGCATGGTCTCCCATCTCTGCGGTATCCCCTTTTCATCGATCATGTAAATAATGTAGTTCAGGATGGGATGTCCATTATCCTCCGGTTCGGTCCATGTCAGTGTGCAGGAAGAATCCGCTCCCAGTATCGTCGGTGCATCCATCTTTTCCGGTTCGGTTCCCAGTTCGATGTTGATGATCTCCGAATCGAAGCCTTCTGCGAGCTGGTTGAATGCGGTTACCTTGATCTGGAATACATCTCCTGCTTTCTTGTTCGGTATCCTTATCATGAGCTCTTCGAGTTCCACCATGTCCCATTCCGTTTCATCCGCTTCCTTGTAATAGAACCTGTATCCCAGGATCGGTAGTTTCCCATTGTCCAGGGGAGCGCTCCAGGATATTGAGAATTCGTTCAGTCCGATCTCGATATCTCTGATTTTGGGAGCCGAAGGTGCTCCGAACGGTGTGGCGGATACAATGGGTGAAAGGATGGATTCTCCCATGCTGTTCACGGATGATACTGCATAGAAATACGTTGTTCCGTACTGCAGTTCCTCATCCAGGATCTCCTGTTCCGATGTGGATATATCGGGTGTGATGTCCATGTGAGAATGCATGGAACTAATGCTTGTTCCTCTGTAAATTCTGAAGGTTTCGATGTCCCTGCCCCCACTTTCCGGGAACTGCCAGTTCAATCTGATGGAATAGAGCAGTGGTGATGCTTTGATCTGGTTCACAGACAGTGGATCTGTTCCCGGAGTAGCTGAAATGGGATCAGAGAGCGGTCCTTCTCCGTTGCTGTTCGATGCGGTAACCCGAAAGTAGTATGCGACACCGTTGGTCAATCCCTGGTCGAACAGCATCTCAAGTCCGATCGGTACCTTTTCAAGTTCTGATGGATTTGTTTCGACGAGAGATCTGTAGACCGTGTAATGAGAAAGCTCTGCTCCTCCATCTTGCGGCGGTTCCCAGTTCAGAAGGACGGTGGAATTGCCGATCGAGACGCTGATCTCGGTTATTTTCGCAGGTCTTGTCGATGCTCTTTCCGTTACAGGTCCAGCTTTTTTACTCTCTCCGAACGAGTTCACTGCGGAGACCTCGTACGTATGATCTATGCCGTTCATGACGATGTCAGTGTAACTGGTTACATCTCCATCAACGGTCTTGTAGAGAGAAGTATCACCTGATCCGGATCCCTTGTAGATGTAGTAGCTATCGATTGGCAGACCCCATGTGACCTTCGGTTCGATCCATTTCAGTTCTATCTGTCCCTCTCCTCTTGCTGCAATGAGGTCCCTTGGTCTAGAAGAGACCCCGAGATAATTGACCAGCAGCGGCTGTGTTCTAATGCTCTCTCCCAGTCTGTTCACTGCTGTTATCGAGTAGTAATAGTTCTGACCCGGGGTCAGGTCCGTTTGATCTATGTTCATGGTCCCTGCCGGGTTC
>JAYEPK010000067.1:0-1265 GCA_034723935.1 Thermoplasmatota archaeon | reverse complement strand
TGCGTTTACCTCATTGATCATTATAATGGATATCAACAAGATCGCAACGGTAACGAAATTGAGCAGGAGAGCCCTTCTTTTTTGAGATACGTTTCTTCTCTCTTCCATCACGTTTTTCAGCCAACTTCCCTATATATAGCAATATCCTAAGTTTCGAATTTGCACGATAGGGCATTTAAATAGGGTTACGTACGGGGAGAGTACCCGTTCTCGATCAAGCACTCGTCGAAGACCCTCCTTCTCTCCTTCTTCTTGCTCTCGTAAACCAATGGGAATTCATCGGAAGCTTCAAAGGACATGTAAGCTCTGTTTATCTTGCCTTCTCTGACATAAACAAGGGCCTTGTTGAAGTTGACGCCGGAGACACCCTCAAGGTCACCGATCTCCCTCAGGACCTTCTGCGCTTTCCGGAGCAGATCATGTGCGGACCTTATCTTTCCTTTTCTGGAATAGCTATCCGCCAGATTGATTTCGGCAATGGCTTTCATCCATGGAATGTTATATTTATTGGATAGATTTCTGCATTTTATCCATTTCTTTTCGGCAAGGTCGTATTGTCCCGATCTGAACAGATGGACCCCATAGCTGTTAAGCAATTCAGCTTTCGTTACTGGCATATTGGATACTCTCATGATCCTCAGGCTCTTGTAGTATCTCTCAGTCGCTTTTTCATTCTCTCCAATATCTGAGAGGATATCTGCTTGGATGTAGTAGAGCAATGACCGGTGGGCGGGATTATCGATCAGCGAAAGGTATCTCTCTATGATCGTCAATGCTGATCCTGACCCCTCCGATATATTGATGCAGGTGATCCAACCTACGAGACAAACAATCCAGTATCCTGGTTCAAGTCCCGTTCTTGAATTGAGCAGGTTAAAAAAGAGCTGCATTGCCTCCAGGATCTTGCCTTTTCGTCTTTTAAGGTCCGCTGTGATCAGAGTTGTCCTGATGTCAATTGTTCCAAGATCGAACTCTTCTTGTTTTCTTCCTAGCATTGTGAGGGCCTTAAAAAGGTCATCGGTCGATACCGGACACTCGCCTCCTGTGCTGAGAACCTCATCGATCATAATGCTCTCCATGGACCCTGGATGTAATGCCACTTTTTTCTGGATGAGCTCAATTACATCCAACGCTTTCTTTTTACGGATCGATGAAACGATCTGTATCAACGTTTCGGAATCCTTGATGCAGTCTATGATCGTGTGTAGCTTGCAGACCTTGATTACACAGTGCTTCTCCGTCATGAGTTCGTAGTCGGATACTTC
>JAYEPK010000066.1:0-1265 GCA_034723935.1 Thermoplasmatota archaeon | reverse complement strand
CCGTGGGCCAGAAATGCACCCACAATCGCCAAAATACACGCAGAGGTAGCTAAGCCTGGCCCACGGCGCCGGACTTGAAATCCGGTGGGCGTAAGCCCCCGGGGGTTCGAATCCCCTCCTCTGCGCTCTTTTCTCTTTCATATGTAAGAAGTAATAATAAACAATAAACAACTTCCAGACACCAACATGGAAATTGCGAGGATACTTGGAATACTGTTCGGCATCATACTTGTCATCACTATGCCATTCTTCATCTTTCTCATTGTTCTCTATATCCTGGGCATCATGGAAATTACCTTCATGGAAGGCACCCAGGACCTGCTCACAGAATCCAACATGGGCGCGATGATGATACTGTTCCCCGGCATCATCACTCTGATATCCCTGATCATGCTCGTCATTGCCTGGATGCTGTCAATGAGATGGAAGGACCTGAGATACAAGATGGCATTCTTCCTCTATCACTCCAAAATGAAAAGCGGGGAGCGTATACCTCTCAAATACCTTGCAAAGGTCGGTGTCTGCTCGGAACCCGAAATAAAGAGGACCCTCGAGATAATGGTTAGCAGGAAAGAACTGAAAGGAAGGATAGATGAGATCGAACGTGTCTACATTCACAAGAGACTCACAAGAAGAGGAATGAAATTCCTCATGGCTCTCCCACCTGCAAAGCTGAACCAACTTCAGGATGTGAGGAAATGGGCATTGAAGGGTCATGCTTGGGCAGCAGACAGGGATAATCCGGAAAGGGGGATACCGGAACTTGAAGAGGTCGAGATCGAAGAACTACCGGCAGCTACTGCCTTTGTAAATAAAGAAAAGAGGGAAACGATAGCATGCCCCAACTGCGGGAGGATGAACGTCAAGGAACACCATTTCTGCACCTACTGCGGTGAGATAATATAGGATCGGTAGTATTGAAATGAAAGCTCATGACCAGACCCTTACCAGTTCTGAGGTGGGAAGTGAAGATCCGATGCCTTCACCGGATTTTCGTACCAAACTCGGGAAAGTATGCCCCAACATATCGTACTCGAGATATGAGACACCCTCGGCCATCAGGAAGGCCGGTGCCTTCCTTCCAAGAGGAATCATGAACATGGGGTTGTACAAATACAGGATATCACCTTACATGGGATGTGAAAAGAGGTGTAGATATTGTTTCGAGCTTCACAATGAGTTCATAGAAAAAAATGAGGTGAAGATAAAGACCAATACGGTGTCCCTCGTGAGGAAAATCGTTTCAGGTCTTTCAGGAAACAATG
>JAYEPK010000065.1:0-5958 GCA_034723935.1 Thermoplasmatota archaeon | reverse complement strand
GGAGAAAAAAGCCAATAGAGGAAAAAACTCCGGAGAATGGTGTTCTCGAAGTTGGGCAACCCCCATCGGACGACACAACACCCTCAACAGAGACGGGGCTGGATCTCGATGTTCCTTCTTTTGATCAAATCGAAAGCCCTTCGACCATGGTTCAGGAGGAGGAATTCGGCGATCATAATCAAACCACAGTACAGAACGAGGAGACTGTGGAACCGCCGGTTGAGGGAGAACCAGACCTTCCAGAGGAGGGCTTTCAAGAGAATATCATCGAACCCAATGAAGAACCATCATTAGTTTTAGGGACTTCTTGATGTTTTTTCATCTCACCCTTGGAGGAGAAAATCTCAACTAACTTGGGATATGGTGAATATTTGTGTTCCAAACCAATATTGGTATAGACCCCGACCGGTCCACTCTGTTATATTTCAGCTTAAAGTCGTGGGCCGTTTCCGCATTGAAATCCGCTCGATAATTCTTTTCTGTTCTTGGATTTCAATGCTATTCATTAATTATACACGATAAAAACCAGCTAATCATCAGCTACGGGTTTTTATCTGGACCTTTGAAGTTGAATTAACGTAGATATTTGGACAACTCAAAGGTCCCGGCCGGTCCAAATTCTCAGCACTCATCGAGTATCCTTTTTCTGTACCGCTCCAGGAACGGAGTGAGCTCTCTTTCCGGAGCCCTGAATTCCTTCCTTCTTGTTTCAAGGTCCTGCTCTCCAACAAGGAGATCCAGCCTTCTTTCCGGAATATCGATCTCGATCAGGTCACCATCCCTGACCAGGCCTAATGCTCCCCCGATAAAAGCCTCCGGCTCCACATGTCCCACACATGGGCCCCTTGTAGCTCCCGAGAACCTGCCGTCGGTCACCAGTGCGACCTTCCGATAACCTGCTCCCATTATAGCAGCAGTAGGAGCAAGCATCTCCGGCATTCCCGGCGCTCCGGCAGGCCCCATGAAATTGATGACTACCACATCCCCCTCCACAATGCTCCCCTTCTCCACCGCTTCGATCACCGCTCTTTCCGTATGAAAGACCCTGGCAGGACCGCTGTGGACCATCATATCATCGGAAACCGCCGACTGCTTTATTATCGATGAACCTGCAAGGCTCCCCCTCAACACAACAAGTCCTCCCTCTCCGGAATAGGGACCATCCAGTGTCCTGATAACGCTCTCATCAAGCACCTCCGCATTCTCTGCGATCTCCCTGATATCGACCCCGTCCACCGTTGGAGAGGAGAGCAATCCATCCTTCAATCTGCTCAGTACCCCTGCGATACCTCCAGCTCTCCAGAGGTCCTCCATGTGGTGCTCACCGGAAGGACTGAGATGGCAGATGTTGGGGATCTTTCTTGACAATTCATCGAACATGTCCATATCCAGATCAAGACCGCATTCCTTTGCGATCGCCGGAAGATGAAGTGCCGTGTTGGTTGACCCGCTGATCGCCTGATCCACCATCACCGCATTGTAGAAGGCGTTCCTTGACATAATGGAACGAGGTTTGATATCATCCCTGATCAACCGGACGATCCTCCTGCCGGTCCTGTATGCCTGCTCCCTTTTCTCCGGGGATACTGCAAGGACGCTTGCACATCCTGAAATGGACATTCCCATAGCTTCCGTCATGCAGGACATCGAATTTGCCGTGAACAGACCGGAGCATGAACCCGGTCCGGGGCAGGAGTGTTCCTCGACCTCCTTCGCTTCTTCGGCTGTCATCATACCCTTCTTCACGGCTCCCACGGCCTCGAAACCGGTGGAAAGGTCCATCTTCGCTCCGGAATGCTCCCCGGCCTTCATGGGGCCCCCGGTCAAAATGATCGCAGGAATGTCCAATCTGCCTGCGGCCATAAGCATTCCCGGCGTTATCTTATCGCAGTTTGTCACTCCAACCCACCCATCAAAGCTGTGGGAGAGCATCATGAGCTCTACATTATCGGCAATATGGTCCCTCGAGGGGAGCGAGTGCCTCATGGACACATGCATGGCGATCCCGTCACAAATTCCGGGAACGCCCCATTCGAACGGCACTCCGCCTGCATCACGGATCCCTCTTTTCACCTCTTCAGTAAGCTCTCTAAGATGCATGTGGCCGGGGATGATGTCATTGAAGGAGTTGGCAACGCCCACGAAGGGCTTCTTCATATCCTCATCATCGACACCGGCAGCATGGAGAAGCGCCCTGTGGGGGAGCGTTTCAATGCCTTGTTTCAGTATATCGGAATTCATATGGATCATGGTGAGAAGGCGATGTGAGTTAAAAAACCGTTGGATATGAACTTCAAAACTGAACCAAAAATTAAAAGATGTAGTGCTGAAGACCAAAGAATATGGGTACAGAAAATAGATATCTGTCCCATATATGTATCTCCGGGATCCTGCTGATATCGGGGTTGGGAATGATGGTTTCATCGGAAGATATGATCATCAGAGGACCTGGAGAGGCATGGTATTGGCGGATGCGGAACTCCGGAGGATCCTTTCCTGGTTCGGACAGGAACGGACACCTTACTGATGATGGAAGATATCGAGGGAACGGTGCATCTGGACTGCTCCGGCGGTTCCGGTGATATCCACATCTCCGATGTCGAGGACCTGACAATCAGCGACCATAAGGCCGATGGAAACAACGATCTGAATATCGAGAACTGTGGCTCTGTCGAACTGCGGCGATTGGAACTCTCCAACTGCGGTTTGAGTATTGATTCCGGCTCGGTCAAGATCAGGAACAACATCTTGAATGACCGCTCCCTGATGATCAGGGCATGGGCGGGTAATATCACCATATACAACACCACATACAACGAGACCACGATCAATGTAGTGGATCCGGACAAGCTTATAGCCATCAACAATACTTTTCTGAACTCCACCCTCTGCCTGGACTATCCTGTGGATTACGATATGTACATCACAAGGAATTCGTTCCTTGGATTGAATTCGACCTTGTATATCAACATGCCAAATTCTTACGAGAGCATTCAGGACATTCGGGACCGGAACATCAACACCAACGTGTTCGAATCCTGCAAATACGGAATAACCCTGTATGCAGGAATACATCCCCATTTCATGTATTACAAGATTTGGGATAATTATTTTGGCAACTGCACTGCGGCCATCAAGACCGAAGGATGGTGTCGTTCCTACGACAATGACATCTGGCGGAACATGTTCTACCACAATGGAGGAACAGGGGACCAGGGAACGGGGAAGCAGGTGGATATGACGATCCGTTATCACCATCCGGATAACTGGTACAAGGACGGCATTGGAAACTGCTGGTGGCATCACCGCTCTCCGGATCAGAACAACGATCTCATTGTGGACCATCACCTGGACATTCAGGCCGATATGATCGGCCCCAATCCCCCTCCACCGGTATACGATGAATATCCCTTTGTGGGTGATTTCAACAATATCTTCAGCCCCGGTATTCAGATAATATATCCACAGACGGGTTCCCTCCAGAACAACGATGTCAATGTCCAGTGGAGCACATGGTGGACGCGTTTCAACATCACGACAGTCGAATTGATCGTTCCCAAGGATGCAGGCAAACTCCCGTACATCGACGAAGAGGATGAAAAAGGGAGTCTTTTCTTTTTATTCATCATCCTTTTCCTGGTAATCCTCATCTCGATCGGTATCGGTGTCCTTTTCTATATTGGTAAACGGAGATCATCAGAGGAAATAAAAGGGACAGAGAAAAGACCAGAAGATAATTTCTTCATTTCCATGAAGGCTGCTCCGGATCACAAGACTATCCTTCGGTCTGCTCCCCGGCAACAAACGCTATCACCTCCAATGCAAAGGAGGAATCTTCCACCCATCAAACCGATGCAAAGCGGAGAGAACGATCCGACAGAAACTGCGGAAAGCGGACGATTTCCGGAAAAATGATCGGATCAGAATTATGAGCCGGATGATAATGACCATGGATACCTTTATTTTTAATGATATTATGACCATATAAGTGAATACCTCAGTACCATTTTGAAACGAACGAAGAGTGAGCATCATGGAAAAAAATGCAATAGTTGTGAACGGCCTTACCAAGAAATTCGGTGAACTTGTAGCCGTGGATAACATCTCTTTCAGTGTCGCAGAAGGAGAAATATTCGGATTTTTGGGGCCAAACGGCGCTGGAAAGACCACCACGATAAGGATGCTCTGCACCCTCTCCCGTCCGACCAGAGGACATGCTTCCATAGCCGGACATGACATCGGTAAGGAGAAGCACAGAGTTCGTGAACAGATCGGTCTCGTCTCCGAGAAATTGATAATGTATGACCGTCTGACGGCAAGGGAGAACCTGAAGCTCTTCGGGAAGTTATACGACATCCCCAACAAGAAGTTGAAGAGCAAGATGGCAGAACTTCTCGATCTTGTACACATGGAAAAGTGGGTGGACAAACAGATCGGCACATACTCGACCGGAATGAAACAGCGTATCAACGTCATCCGGGCACTTTTGAACGAACCAAAGGTTCTCTTTCTGGATGAGCCAACACTTGGTCTTGATCCCCAGTCCACAGCGGAGATACGGGAGTTCATTCGGAAGATCAACAAGGCAAGTGGAACGACGATCATTCTCACAACACACATGATGGTCGAGGCAGACCTTCTCTGTGATCGGATAGGAATAATCGACAGGGGAAAGATCGTCGCATTGGATACTCCGGAAAATCTGAAGAAGATGATCTCCGGGACGTCGAACACCATCCTCGAGATCGACATTGCAAATATGAACAGCAGTATCAGAACGAAGCTTGAAGAACTCGATACGGTGAACAAGGTCACACTGGATAGTGATACAAAACTCACCGTACGTGCAAACGGTGATGATGCTTTCGACAATATCATTGACACCATCCGTGGTCAGAATGGAAAGATCACACGAATGAAGAACCTGGAGCCCACCCTGGAAGATGTTTTCTTGCACCTTACCGGAAGGACCGTACGTGATGAAACAACCGACAAGGTAAGAACGGCGAAAAGAAGGCGGGGCCCAGGCGGACATGGTGCCAGAAGCGGTGGTTCAAGGAGGGTGAGATGATGAAGGGATCTGCTGACAATATGCGATCACAGGAAGCCATCGATCCGAACCGGGAGGCATCCTAAATGATTGGACCAAAAAGAATTATCAAACACAGTATCTGGATCGCCTGGAAAGATATCCTTGATACGGTAAGGAGCGGGATCGGACTTGTCATGCTTGTCGTTATGCCGGTATTCATGATGATGATGGTCGGTTTCGTGTTTCCTTCGATGGGTGATGTGTCGGACGCCCCGGTAGCAATCGTCAATCTCGATGAAGGGATGAACGATACATTCGTAAGTCAGATATTCCTCGCAAATCTGAAACAAACGAACAACAGGACAGGAATGCTGGAGATCCACTATGCAGATGATCAGGACGAGATACGTGATCTCATAGAGGAAGGCAAGGTCCATGGTGGCCTCATCCTTCAGGAAGATTTCAGCCAGGCCGTTCTTGAAGGTCGTAGTGCAAATATTACCATGATCACCGATCAATCGAATCCCCAACTCTCGGTGATGGTTCGGACTGCGCTCACCATAACCCTGGACCAGCTGTCCGCCATGAGGACCTCTACAACACTGAACCAGACCTACGGGATCGATATGAACAGGACCGCAGCAATAATCGAACCATTCACCGTTCAGGTCAAGGGCCTTGTATCCGACGATGACAACTACTTCCAATTCGTGGCCCCGGGTGTCATGGGCATGGTTGTGATGATGTCTTTGATGACCGGACTTCCCCATGCAATATCTTACGAGAAAGATATGGGGACACTTGATGGAATGCTCTCCGCACCTATCAGCAGGCTATCCATCATCCTGGGAAAGGTGCTCGCACAGACAGCAAGAGGGATGTTCCAGGGTGTGGTGATACTGATAGTTGCGATACTCGTGTTTCAC
>JAYEPK010000064.1:0-5964 GCA_034723935.1 Thermoplasmatota archaeon | reverse complement strand
GGAAGATATGGAAAGGACCTGTTCCTGATGCCTCTGACATTCAGGGAATATGTGGAAGTGATCGATCCGAAATGGTTTGGGAAGCATGAAAATGATAGTATCGAAGAGATGAGGTTCCACAATAACCAATTGAAGATCTACTTCGAAAGATTCCTAATAACAGGTGGAATTCCCCTGGTGATCAACGAGTACGAGACGAACGGGGAAATTCCAAACTTCATATTCGATCTGTATTATTCATGGATCATAGGGGATATGTTGAAGGAAGGAAAGAAGGAACAGACACTGAAGGAATTGATGAAAAGCATACTTGTATGTTACAGCACCCCGGTCAGCTGGGATTCACTTGCCAAGAGATCCTCGATAAAAAGCCATGTTACCATAGCCTCGTATATAGAGATCCTTTCAAACATCTTTGTTGTTCTGGACTGCTATTTTTATGATATACATCAGAAGAAGGTCAATTTCAACAAGAACAAGAAGATCTACCTATTTGACCCATTTATACTGCAGGTCTTTTCGGAAAGGTTGAATATATACGTGGATAGGGAAAAGATGATCGAAGGGATCGTGGGAGCAAAGATAAAACATGAAGATGTTCCTGGAGATATCTATTTTACAAAGATCAAGAAAGAGACCGATTTTGTAAGAAGCTCCGGCAGTGGGATCGAAGTAAAATATCAAAATACCCTCTCGAAAGAAGATTTCACAAATAGAAGATACTTCAATGATTTCAAGGTGCTTTCAAGAGATATTTTCGACAGGGACACACTGCCTGTTCATGTTTATCTATTTGTGGAAAATATATGAGAATTTCTTGATGAATATCCCTGGTCTGTAATAATTCCCGATCAAGAAGGGATAGGATAGATGGGACAGAAGAGTTCATGGGGAAGGTCAGGGAAATATTTGTCGATCAGGTCCACACCTAATGATATGCAAGATCCATTCTTCGATACGATTCTGCCGGTGAATTGAGTTCAAGCCATGGCGACAATATATGTGATTGCATATAGTAATGCGGGAATATCAGAAAATTTCCTCACTATACTGGGTAAATTCGACATTCCTGTCGAATTGGTATCTGTATATCCGGTAAAGGACCTGCCCGGGGAGGTAGACGGTCGCCTGGCAGACCGATACTTGCTTGGTATGGGTTGAACTACCCCATCAAGATAGAATATTCAAAAAGGTTCAGAACATTGAGATAAACCAGGGATCTGGAATGTTTCGGATCAATATCAGGTCTCTGGGAAATGTTAAAATATCGTTCAATGGTATGATATAAGGGATTAATATCAGATGAACCTGGTGAAAACAATGTACTATCTGGAGGTTCTGGAAGCCCTATACCGAGAAAGGATCAGGTACCTGATCGTAGGTGGTCTGGCAGTGAACCTGTATGGGGTTCCGAGGGTGACCCAGGATATCGATGTTATCATATCCACAGAGAGGGAGAACGTCCTGAATATTATCAAGGTCCTGACCAAATTGGAATACGTTCCAAGACCTCCTGTTAAACCTGAGGAACTTGCAGATAAGGAAAAGGTCAAAGATCGGATCGAGAACAGGAATCTGAAAGCATTCAGTTTTTACCATCGAGTGGATCCCTACAAGATCGTGGATATCCTGCTCGATCATCCACTCGATTTCGAAAGAGCAGAAAAAAACAGAACGATCAAAAGGATAGGAGAGGTCGAGGTATATATCGCATCAATGGATGATCTGATCCGCATGAAAGAGAAAAGCGGTAGATCCCAGGACTCAAGTGATGTTGAGATGCTCAATAAAGTCAAAAGCTTTATGGAGGACTGAAAGGGTGAAAAGTGGTTATTCCTATTCCATCGAGGATGAGAAGATCAGGGAGTACATGAAACTCTCAACTGAGAACAAGCTCAGGTGGCTTGAAGAGATCAATGAATTCACATATCTGGCCCTGAGCGACCGGGAAAAGGAGATACGGGAAAAGCTGAGGAAAGGTGAGATATGAAGGATAGCGTATCTCAGAGGGGGTCATTTTCAATGATCTGGACAACATCTTCCCTCATTCCAGCCTTCTCCGCCTGATCCTCGAGTTCATGGATCCTCTGCTTGTGGCTCCTGAGCTGATCCAGTACCTCGGAGAAGCAGATCACCTCGGATTTGTTTACCTGCCTGACCGGAACCTTCTCCAGAGCAAGGTCGTCTATCTCGATCTCGAACTTGAGATGGCAGAACTTGACCACGGCCTCCTCATCTCCTGAATAGAAACCAAGGGTCCTGTGGTTTGAGAGTTGGTATGTTCTGAAGATCGTGATACTTCGTTGGGACATATTTGATAATTCTCTGTTGATATATTATCCATTTTTTCGGGATGTCCCCGAGTTCCCCCGGATTGTGCTGACCCCGGGGAGAGTTACATGGATCATTATCATTTTTGATAGGATATCCCGATGGCCGAGATAACGAACATCATAAATTGGAATTCGTTCAAATATGATTAAATATCCAGTTAACCATTGGGAAAACGTTAATGAAAACGTTGATACTTTGTGTGGACAGGGATGACGACCTTGGGGAAAAGGCCAAGGTAACGAGTCCGGTAATTGGCCGGAAGAACAATCTGAAGGCCGTAATAGCCTTGGGCATGGAGGATCCAGAGGACTCCGACGCAAATGTCATCTTCATGGGACTCAAGCTCTACAAGAAATACAGGGAACTCGGAAGGGAAGTGGAACTGGCCTCGATATGTGGGGATAAGATGGTTGGCATGCAGTCGGATGCCAATCTGGTAAGGCAGTTCTACGCTGTTATCGAGCAGTTCTCACCTGATACAGTGGTTCTCGTGTCGGATGGAGCGGAAGATGAGGTGATCCTTCCCCTGATCTCCCAGAGGGTCCAGATAGAGCATATTGCCCGGGTTGTTGTAAAACAGCAGCAGAACCTCGAATCCACCTATTACATTATCATGTCGGCATTCAAGAATCCGAAGATAGGAAAGAAGATCATAGTACCACTGGCCCTGATGTTCATGATGTGGGGAATACTCATGGTCATAGGGTACATGGAGGCAGCGATCGGCCTCTTGGTGACCATCTTTGCGATATTCATCATGATCAAGGCTTTGAACGTCGAGGACCAGGTATCCAGGGCACTCGATGATATGCGGGGTGCCTTGCGTACACGTAGATATCTTCTCTTCAGCGGTGTGCTCCTGTCCCTTATACTGGTAATGGCCGGTTTTATTATAGGTTTCATGGAGGCAAGGCAGGAGGAGGAGATGGCCAGGTTCATCTTCGAGTTCCTGAACTCGGTCTGGACATGGATCCTCGCAGCCGCTGCACTTTACACCGTCGCAAATACCCTGGATACTTATGTAAGGACCAACAGGTTCACGAGGTCTACAGGGGTCATACTTCTGTCTCTCTTTGCGATATACTTCATTTCCAGAGTAGCATTCTCCTTCGTCGGATATGCACTGGACTTTACGGTGGGAGACTTTAACTGGGCCGAGAACTTAATATCAATATTCGTTGGTGTTGTCCTTCTGCTTGTGGGGGGATTGTTCTACACTTACAACAAGGGAAAAACCAAGGTAAGAAGAAAGGCCGGCTGGATGAGATAAGGAGGCAAAGTGATGGAGATCTCCAAGTGGCTTCCCATTTACAATGAGATATCAAGGGATCTTGACCTTGACCCAAAAAAGGATGCAACCGCCGGACGCATGCTTGCGGATCTGATGGCAAAGAACGGTCGGATAGATGATCCCGAAGAGGTCGTCCTGGAACTCGAGAGGATCATTTTCAATAGGGATGTTTACGTTCTTGGAGCCGGTCCGGACCTGGAATCCGAGATATCCCTTCTGATCTCGCAGAAGATCGCATCCGGTAGCTGGATCGAAGGTTCCAGCGGTAATGATGTCATAATTGCCGCGGACGGTGCAACATCAACAATTCTTGCGAACGATATGGTGCCGCAGGTGATAGTGACCGATCTGGATGGGGGACTGGAGGATCAGCTGAGCTGCCTTTCAAGAGGATCGGTTATGGTCCTCCATTCACACGGCGACAACATGAACCAGCTGATGTCCATGGTTCCCCGACTTCACGGCAGCGTCCTGGGTACAACACAGGTGTCCCCATTTGATGCAGGCGGTCTTTACAACTTCGGAGGGTTCACCGATGGAGATCGTTCGGCTTTCCTTGCAGATCATTTCGGGTCCCTGAACATCATCCTTCTGGGTTTTGATTTCACAGAGGTGGGTCATAAATTGAAAGACGGCGGGGTTCGGATCCCTGTGTTGTCCCCACAGGAGGAAAGGTTCAAGTTCAAGAAGCTAGCATGGGCCAATATACTCCTTGGAACAATTGGTCCGCCCGAGGTGAGGTTCTACAGCGACAGGACACCGTATTGATGTCTGGTGCATCGCCTCATTTTGAAAGGTTTTATATACATTAATAGTTTAGACCTCTTGCTCAAGGTGGCATGCATGGCAAAGAGTTTGGATCCGGAAGTAAGAGCGATCGTCGAGTCCAGAAGGCTCCTCAAGAAGATCTGTATGAGATGCTATGCCCGCAATCCTGTAAAGGCAAAGCAGTGCAGGAGATGCGGATACAAGGGCCTGAGAATGAAGGCCAAGGAAAGCCGTGGTCAGTGATCTTCGGTTATTCTCTCTTGTGATATCCTTTTCTACCAGTTCATCGATAATGGTGCATGGGAGATCTTTTCTTTTGCTCCCGGACGGATGTTCTGAGGGCCATATACCTGGATACCGGAAGGTCAGTGGGGATGATAGGGGCCCCGGCCGATTTTTTGGAATGGATCGAGAAGATCCTGCCCAAGGATACGGTGATATCCGGTGATATCGAGGGCTTCGAAGCTTGTGAATTGGATATGATAATATGTTGGTTCAGGAACGAGCTACCGTCCAGAGGTAAAATAGATGCGATCACTGGCCATCTTGCAAGAGACGGTGATCTCTGGGTTGTTGTTCCTCTCCATCTATCAGACGGACTTGGTGAAAGCACCGGGAGATCCATCCCGGATGCCGCAGGCGGATCATATCTGATGATCACTTCAACTCATGTTTTGGTACCTGTCATCCTGGGATCCAAGTCATTTCAGAAATCCGAGAGTGATGATTGACCGTACTGGGCCATGAGCCGTTTTGATGTCTTCCAGCTCGATCGTGCAATATCCGGAACCCTGCCGTTCTCACGTATATAAGATCCCAGGAATTCGATCGTCCTTGGATCGCCCGGGTAACCGCTTCCTATATCAGCTCCGTATCCCATCCTGAACTTTTCGATCTTTCGGTCCCTTGTGACCTTTGCAAGGACCGATGCTGCACCTACAACAAGGTGATTGAGGTCTGCCTTGTGCTCGGATATGATCTCGAGATCATCTATACAAGTGAGTTTTGAAACCTCTTCCCGGACCAGCCTTCCGAACCTTTCGGCATTGACATCAGCAGCGTCCAGTATTATCCTTCTTGCCCTCCTGCTGGAAGGAACAAGGGATACGTGAATGATCCTTTGCAGTTCCGGATGCACAAGTTCCGAACCACTGACAAGGGAGGCCAGAGCGGTCGAGAAAGCGTAGATCTCCAGCTGGTTCATGGTCATCCTGGACCTCGCATCATCTACGGCCGACGCGGTAACCTCAATGATGCAGTGGTCCGATCTCTTCTTCAGGACCTCGAAGGCCTTTTCTCTGTTCCTCGGGGTCATGAGCTTGGAATCCGTGATCTTGAGCTCATCCAGGTCAAGGTCTTTTGGATCTATACGGATCGCAGCTACCACCAGCGGACCGAGGACCGGTCCTCTTCCCGCTTCATCGATACCAATGACCATGTTCCCTCATGGCAGACCACTCTGATAATCCTTTCACAAATATGATGTACAGATGGGAAGTAATAAATCAGGAACATGCAATCCTAACCCGATGAACTGGAAAGAGAAGGTCAATGAGGCCCGGAGAAGGAGG
>JAYEPK010000063.1:0-5964 GCA_034723935.1 Thermoplasmatota archaeon | reverse complement strand
TCCGGAACCTCCGAATATACATTGAGTCCCAGGTGCATCCATATCCTCCTCCCGACCCCGTCGGTTATCTCGACCTTTACCCGGTATTCTACAGGCCCCAGGAAAATGTGATCAATGCAGGGAACCTCGGTGACGACCGAATGGACATCGGTCATGTTGCTATCATTTCCGGCTATTGAAATGGTCCACCCGAACGAATAGGTGTTGTTAGGAAGAGGGTCCCGGGTTATATTGACCTCGAAATGCTCTTCTTCTCCGACGTAGGAATGATCCTTGTTGAACCTCAGAACGGCTTCGAGCGTGTAATTGTATAAGTTCAGGTCCACCCATTCCGAATCCACGTCGTCATCATCATCCGGGTCAGTTACCGGAATTATCGTTACTTGAGGTGGATAGACATCGGGCAGTTCCACATTATGTAGCGTACCTTCAACATCCTTCAGATGGGCCGGAGGAGGATAATAGAGCCTCAATGATGCGTCCTCATTCTCCTTGCTGTAGGAGATGTTGGTTCTGAGTGTATGTGATATGAATGGAGCATCGAAGGGGTCACATTCATAATCTGCATCCATCTGGATAATACCTTTCACGGGCGATTCCACCCGCCCCATGAAGTTCAGGAAAGATATATCCGCTCTCTCTCCTATGAGTTCAAAAGACCTGCCGTCCATGGTAAGGTTCTCTTCCGTATTGATACCGAACGGACCTTCCTCTATCTCCTGATCCTCGCTCGTGAGGAACTCGTACCATGCATCGATCTCGTCCGATGTGACATAATTATCACCATCTCCCACCATCAGGTCAACCATCGCCTTGATCGCCATGGTGTTGTTCTCCGGGAAGAAGAACTTCGATATGGAACTAAAAGAGGACCAGTTACCGAAATGCAGGTCCGTCTGAAGCGAGAACCTGTCCATGCCGGTCATGTTGATCCTCAATGTCTGATTGGATGAGACGTTCAGCCGTTTGAAGTAAACATCGAATTCCCCGGGTTCAAAGGGGTCTCCATCCGATATGACCAGGAACCCCGTACCCTCGGCCACCTTGAAACCAAACTCGCCCTTGGTGTTCGTGATATCAGAATTATCCTCTGGGAATGTGTTCTCGGAAAAATACTGGACACTAATGTTTTTAAGGAACTCTCCCGAAGGCCCCCTGACATCTCCGTGTATGCTGTATTTTTCCTCCTTCATCGTGATGTTCATCCATACGGTTTCAGCTGCTCCCAGCTCGAAGGACTTGAAATATGATTCGTATGTTTCTGCCATCGAGATAAGGAAGTGTCTCCCCTCCCAGAAACCGAGCTCGAAGTAACCTTCCTCATCGGTCTCCGTGAAATTTGTGATCTCTGTAACAGGGTCCATTACGGCAACGACCGTATCTTCCATAGGTCCGGTGCTGTTGCGAACGTATCCTTTTACAAGGGAATCCTTCGGAGGGAGCTCGCTGATGCCGATGTCCATCTGATGTGTTCCCACACCCTCTTCAACGACGATCTCCTCCTCCGCGAGCAATAGACCGCCCTCTGTTATCTCTATCTTGTAATCTGCAGGGAACACATCCCATGAAACGGATCCCGAAGCATTGGTCACGCCGGAATACTGATACCTGTGGCTTCCTTCATGATACGTCGCGGTAACTTCTTTACCCACGGCCGATGTCCTTGTCAGGTAGAATAGACCAATGTTCAATGTCTCGGACTCCACGGGAAGAGGCGCCATTTCGGGGCTTACTACGTAACCACCATAACTTGGGACATCGAGTCCGGTGAAATTGTTCAGATAACCGTCCTTCAGGAACTCCAGCCTATAAGCGCCTGGCCTTGGAAGGTATATCTTGTAATAGCCGGTATCGTTGGTGTATCCTCCATCATTCCAGCTCCCATCCGTTGAGCCTACCCTCACCTCGGCGCCCACAATGGGAATGCCCCCGGGTCCCGTTACATTACCATACACATTTACAGATATCCGTGTTTCACCGGCGGCCGGACCGACGGGAAACAGCATTGCCACAACAAACATCATCAGCAACAGCGCTTTCAGTGAAACAGCCGAACCTCCTGACCCTGCAATATCCCTCATAGCTTTGTAACCGTTGAACTGCATAGATAAAGATTTAGGTGAAGTTCCTTGATAGATGGATCCGTATCTTCCACAAGAGATAAGGGTCGATCATCGTAATTCACTCTTCGAGTCCATACTGGGCCATTGGTCTTCCGGACCAGAGGTAGATCATGATCATCAGGACCAGAACCATGACAATCCCAGCTCCAAGTAGCCAGTAAACATATGTCGGCGTTCCAATGCTCTCGTCCACCCTGAACAGAAAGGTCCGGGTGGCCGTATGGTTCCCGTTCGTCACCGTGATCTGCACGAAGTGATCACCGACATCCTCCGATGAAGGGGTAAAAGCGATCTCGCCGGTTGCGGGATCGATATCGAACAGCTCCGTATCGTCCGAGAATTCTGCTCCAACTACCAGGTCCCCGTCTATCGTGATGGTATGTGAATATGTCTCATCTTCCAAAGCCGGAGGCAGATGAATGGAAGATTCTGTGAAGTAAAGCCTGTTCGTTGAGGATATGACCTCCAGAAGTATGGAGTAGTTCCTGCTCGCTCCAGAAGGATCAGTTACCCGGATCTCGATCTCGTGCATGCCGATATCCTCCGTGTAAGGAACGAACCTCAGGTTGTTCCCAACGAACCTGAGACTTGCAATGTCCGAAGAAAGGTCCAATGATACGATCTCACCCTCGGCGTCCACTGTTTCCATACGGACGGAAAAAGGCTGGTCCACGAAGGCCTCGTACCTCGATTCCACCATGATGAGCGAGGGTGCATCGTTCACCGGAACAACATGAATGTACATCGTTGAGGTATCCCATGCAAGCCCGTCAGATACTCTGAGCTCTATCGAGAACTGCCCGGACCAGTTGAGTGGAGGCAGGACGCTTAGCACTCCTTCGGTGGACAAGGTCACCCACTGCGGGCTCCCGGGAAGAAGGGTGAAGATGAGTTCGTCATTGTCAGGTTCGAAGACCATATCTGCAAGTTCAAGCTCCCCACCTGCAGACAGATCCTCCGGTATCTCCATCATCGGGATAGGGAAGAACCTTGGTCTGGCATTTATCCGGACCCCGGTGGATATCATATTGTCACTAACAATGAGTTCTTCGTCAAAGGGCATGGCCGCTATGGTGATCCCTGACCATGACCTCAGAGGTGTTACCTCGAACGAAACGTTCTCGGAAACGTTCTCTGGAATAGATATGATCACGGTAGCTTCAGGGTCCTGTTCCAGTATATCATCCATGTTCAAGAATATGGAGCTGTAAATGGATATCTCCACATCTTCCAGGTCCCGATCGCCAACGTTCTCGAACTCCGCGCTCACCGTCATGATCGAACCTTCGGTGGGCCTGTTCGGCACCATCGAAATGGAGCCTGGAACCGCTCTTACATCGGCTGGCTCCTCGAGTATCGTCAGGTTCCCCTGATATGGTATGAAGTTCTTTGCCGTTACAGTGAGGTGGGCTTTTCCCCCTTCCAGGAATTCTGTGGGAACGGTAACCCTTCCATCCGGGCCGGTGGTTCCCTTGAATATCCTGGTATTCGACAGGATCGAGACAGTGGCCTCGAGGAGAGGCGTCCCAAGACCATCCTTTACCTCCACCTCGTATGAGTCTTTCCCGGCGTAGAGTTCCTCCGAGATCGGGGTCACCACCATCTCTTTTGGCTCGCCGAGCCAGGACCTGAGAGCCGGGTCCCCGAGATAGTTGTAAGTATAGAGGGATGCCAGGAGAGGTTCCTTTGTTGCTATCTCGTCCCATTTGGAATCTATGTAGTCTTGCTTCAGGTCATACAGTGCTTCTCCGGGCATATGGCTTTCCACGAACCGCTCCCAGAACCTCGGCATGAGATACCAGTTCCCCAGAGAATAGTCCTTGCCCTCTCCCCTCCACGAGATCCCGGTAGAACCTATCAAACAGATCGCTCCTCCGTTCGGAGCATACAGAAGATTGCTGAGGTCCATACCACTGGGATCGGAGAAATTCGCCGAGTCGCAGGAAGAAAGGTAAACGACAGGCAGCTTTCCGCCATTGGTGAGGTTCCAGGTATCTCGATGGGAAAGAGCGATGCTGAAACCCAGCTCCATGCTCACATCTCCGGGTGCCATCCACTGGGCCAGAGAGTATGCCAAGTACGGGTTCACAGGGTATCCGACGTCGTAATATGATTGGCCCGCGAAGGTGAAGAAGGCACTCCCGTTGTTGAGATGGTTGACAAGTGTATCGGATGATAAGGTGTCGTTCTCCAGGGAATAACTGCCCCCCTCGTATTCCATGTAATCGTGTGCTTCGATGAGATCTATGGACCTCGGGATATAAGGGAGCGTGTAGTTGAGTATGGCCTTATACCCGTTGTCCTTGTAGGCGTCGAACCCTTCATCGGTTGGTGTCGCTGGGTTATTGATGATATTGGGCGTATCCATCAGAGACGAAGCAACGATCCCCTCTCCGGTCCAGCCCCCTTCAGGAGGATCGGTTTCGTATGATATTACCCTCTGGACGAAACGTTGAGCTTCCGTCGCATTCGATACAGGCGCCCTTCCTACCTTGATCGGGAACGAGAGGTTTTCGATACCAACGGATTCGATATCCTCCCTCTCTCCGTAGATATTGTCATCATCAGCGTCCCAGTCGAAACCCGGTGCGGAGTAATAGACATCACTAATGTACTGATCATCCAACCCATAGTCCGATCCACCTGCATGGAGATATCTCGTTGGTATGAGATCCGCATCACCTGCCAGAAGAACATATCTGAGCCTGCCGTCCGTTTCGTTGTACAACAAACTGATGAAATTGAACAGTCTCTCGGCATCGTCATCCCCGTTTTCGGATCCCAATATCTCTTCGATCCCGAAGGTATGTGTGTTCACTCCTGTCTTTGACCTCCACATGTCCAGAGGTTGGAATTCCATTTGGATCTCCGGGTTCGGGGTGATGATGGCATACTCTACATCCACATACAGAGAGATATCCTCTTTCACATCGCCGGATACAGATGTGGAGGGGGTGGAGTTCAGGAAGATGGGAAAGGAAATGGCGAACACAATGAACAAAGCTACGGTTGTTCTCGATATGCTTGGCTTTTTCATTTTCATCTTCATCCTTTTCCACCTCAGGCCGACCTGCCGGTATAACATCCCGTGAACATATATAATAAGCCTTACTGAACATATGTAGAACAAGGAAAGCGTAATCTGGTATGGATTACCAGTGCAACGGTATAAAAAGGCTTATAACCAAGTTCATGTTTAGGGCCATTTCACGGGAAGGCTGGGCCGTTTTTTGCTCGATTTCCTCGGGCCTAAAAGTAGGTCTTTCGGTCCCGAAATATCCGGGCCCGTGGCTTAGCTTGGATATGGCGCCGGCCTTCTAAGCCGGATGTCGAGGGTTCGAATCCCTCCGGGTCCGCTTTTCCGAATAGACGCAAGAGGCTACCATAATGAAGCGCAGTTCACGAGCGTGGAAGAAACGCGGAAACATGCGGTGGAAGTGGAGAAAGAAGAGAATGCGCCGCAGGAAAAGGGCAGCGAGAAAGCACAAATAATGTTAGCTTTCATGCCTGATATCCTGACAAAGGTCAACTTCTCATTTCCACTTACCGTAATGGTAGCTCCGAAACCCAACTCTTTGGGAGCATGGTGTAACCAGGTAGCACAACGGGCTCCAGTTACGAGAATGATATGAAACGGGTCTGCTGATGACCAGGGACGCTTGGTCGGTGATGATTGACTGGAGCGATGACCCGTAAATCTGGACCTATGGTCCGTTACTAACCCGTAGGTGATACCCGTTTGTCTGGGTTCAAATCCCAGTGCTCCCACTTATCGATTTTTATTAATTATTAATAGAAGATAAGTGCCCCGAGCGACGCGAGGGATTTGAACCCTTGGGTC
>JAYEPK010000062.1:0-1268 GCA_034723935.1 Thermoplasmatota archaeon | reverse complement strand
GGACAGGATCAAGTGGTGAGCTCATGTCATATCTGTGAACCTCGACAAGCGAATCTTCCTGCCCTTCCCCCTGTCTTACTCCCTTGATGTATACATTGTTGCCAATTCTGTTCACACTCTCGAAATCGAGTCCATCCGGACCGATATCAAGGAGGTCCACGAAGGGCGTTGAGATCTCGGAGACCTCTATCCTTGCACCGGATGCTCCCCAGGGAGGCATGACGACAGAGACAAGCTTCCCTTCGGCTATGAATACATCTCTGACATCGACCGCCAGTTCGAGGATCCCTTCCACAACAGGTTCGTCAGGGTCGGAGATATCGATCGACTGGAGGAGGTTCTCGGATGTTGCAACTAGATTTCCGTTCACGATCCTTGATCGGGATATCTGTCCAATTCCCTCAATATTCCCTTTGACCTTGAGGTCTCCTGCTTCGAGATCGAAGGAGATCAATTGAAGCCCGTTGGTCTGACCGCGATATCCATTCTGCCCGTAGGATGTGTAAGGAAGTGATACAAGGCCTTCCTCCCTGAGAACAGTCAAGGCCTTCTCGTCCCAGTTCGCCTGCGAATAAGTGTAACCCTCTCCGATAACTACCCTGTCGGATTGAACCGCGTTCTCGGGATCGGTCACATCGAACAAATATAGAGCGACCTTGCGCTCCTCTTCGGTGTCCACACCTATTGCAATGATCTTCTCTCCTATCACTTCGAGGTGTTCGACCCATCCCGGGATCTCAAGTACATCTGTCAGTCTCGGATCGGCTGGATCCGACAGATCTATCACATCGAGCGGATCGATGCTTTCGGGAAGATGTATTGTATATGCCCGCTCCCCTGCGAAACGGGTCGCCATGAGGTTCCCCTCATCATCGATGAGGAGTGATGATATCTCTTTCATATCGTCAGGGTCCCTGGCATCTATGACCCTGAGTGTGGAGGAGGGGAATCTATCCTCTTTTTCCCACTGCGGCATCTCCTGGGTCACCACCCTGAACATACCTTTGTAATGGTCCATCTGGAACCTGTCCCTGAGATATCCATCGACCTCTATCTCACCTCTTACAGTGATATCGCCTTTGGGGTCGGAGATATCCACGTATGTGAAATCGGTCTTTGGTGATTCCCGGTCACCATCATTCTGGGGTATGAATATTGCATACTGGCTTGCATGGATCTTTCCGGAATTGCCGTCGATCTCAAGTGTGTCGACCACACCAAGCTCTTCGGGATTGTAGAAACCGATGGATACTATATGGGTGCTGTAG
>JAYEPK010000061.1:0-1268 GCA_034723935.1 Thermoplasmatota archaeon | reverse complement strand
AAAGAAGAGATATTGAACGGCTATACCGAAGCATTTAAGGAAGCAGAGAAGGTAATTGTCTTCCTTGAGACCGTTCGTGTCAGGGAACTCAGGTTTGTTCAAAGTTCCGGAGGTAGAATGATCTTCCTTCATAGTCCACTCGTTTTATTGCATTTTTTTCCAATAATCTTTCCATTGAATCCCATTCCTTCCCTTTCCTTTCGAGCAGTTTCCTGACAGCATCTTCCCTCATCGGGTGAACTGAAGTAATGCTCAAGATGTCACTTTCGAACTCGTTCAAAGATGAGAAACTGCTCCCCTCATATCCTATCAACAACCTGACCTCATCCACATGATCGCGGAATATCTGATAGGCATTGTTCAAGCTTTCTTCATCCGGTTTCGAGACCCAATCCTCGGCCGGGGGGCGTGTGGGAATTGAAATATTTGCGATCTTGGGAGAGAGCTCCCCTATGAACCTTGCAGTTCTTTCCATAAGCTCACTTGAGTCGTTGATCCCCTTAACCATCATGGTCTCCGTTTCAAGGGTTCCCCTGTAGCTCCCGGCAAATGATCCGATGCCCTCCAGGATCCCATCGAGCTTCAGATCTCCGTGTGGTCTGTCTATCTTCTTCCAGACGGAGCTGTCAACTGTATCGATCTTGAGTGAAACAAGGTCCGCTCCGGACAGGTCATCCCTGACATCCTGCCTGGACATGAGCGAAGAGTTTGTGATCACAGCAGTATCTATTCCAAGTACGGATATTCGCTCGATCGATCTCCCAAGGTCAAGGTCCATTGTGGGCTCCCCGTCGGGAACGAATGTGATATGATCGATCTTCTCTTCCGAGGATTTGACCTTGCCTTGAACAGCTTCGAATATCCTCTCAGGGCCGAAGAAATGTTCTCTAACGGCGCTGAAGTCTTTTGTCCTCCCAAGCTGGCAGTAGATACAGGAATACGAACAGATCTTGGGGGGTATGTTGTTCACTCCAAGACTTCTCCCCAATCTTCTGGATGGGACCGGACCGAAGGCCAACTTCTCGGGCCCCCAATCCTTCAATGTTTGTGATTCCATAGACACACCACTTCTCCAAAATGCTTTGAGTGATATTAAACTACTGCAAGGTTGTTGCCACAATATGCAACAGATTTATATATGACGTTCTATATGAGTAATTGTGCGATGGAGAAACGGATCCCATAGATGTGCAAGATGGGTCGAAAACATCCCCGAGGTAAGCCTGTACAAACCGGCAGGCATCCCATTGAGGGACATGGAGATCGTC
>JAYEPK010000060.1:0-1269 GCA_034723935.1 Thermoplasmatota archaeon | reverse complement strand
GGAAGTTTTTTTTTGGTCGATAAGGTCATTCTCTTCGAGGAAGGTCCTTATGGGCCAAAAAAAAACTTCCGACAGGTTATGAAAGTCTCCAATGCGGGAATGTTACTATTGAAGGCTATGCTCCTGGACATTGGGTTCGATGAGGCTATAAAGGAAATATCTGACCATGAACTGAGGTTCTCGCCCCGGGACTTCGCCTATACCCTTGCATGGATGACCGTCAACGATGTGGATGCCCCTTACCAACTCAACGAGATGGATCTGAGCAATCTTGAGGTTCTCTTGACCCTCCCAAAACCACCCCTGAAGGACGATTTCTATGACTTCTACGGTGCACTCACAGAAGATGAATGCGAGGCACTCGTGGATGAACTGGCAAGATGCTATCAAAGAGCAGGTCTAATTAATGGCTTCGTGATATTCTTCGACAACCATACTATACCGTACTACGGCGGGGTCCCGATAGGCTTTGTATATCACGCAACCAGGAACATGCCGATCCGGGGAATACATTTGGCTCAGCTCAACGACATCAACGGGAACTTCATTCTGTTCAAACTCGTACCTTCTACCACCGAGTTCGCTGACATACTCATTGAACTCATCGAGCGCATGAAGCGTGTCCTCAATATCACGACTCCTCTGATACTCGTTGTTGATCGGGAGGCCGAGGCACTCTCGCTCTTCCAGGAACTCAACCGCCGCAGGATCTGCTTCATTGTGGTTATTACCAAGAACTCTAAGACTACCGAGGAGATGGCAAGCATCTCGGAATCGGAATTTAAGGAGAGATTCAGGAAGAAGGAGAAGATCATGGAGACCGAGATCCCCCTCAAGGGTGTTCCCTTCAGAGCTGGTGTGATACTACACGAGGACGGGAAACGGTACGGATTCAGGACCAACATCCCTAAGAAAAAAATGAGCAACATCCAGGAGATCGCTGCACTCATACCGGCCCGGTGGCGTCAGGAGAATAAGTTCGAGGAGATAAAGAACGGGGAGCATGGGGATAAGATCGCAAGGTACGAGTTCGTCGATGCACCAAATATCCACTTGCAGAAGAGATACGAGAAGTTACAGGAACAACTTCCTAAAGTTGAGGAGAGGATAAAACAGCAGGAGAAGGAACTGGAGGGCTTTAGGGAACGATATGAGAAAAAAGAGGGAATCTTCAAGGAAAGGTTGAGGGCAAAAGATGAGGAGTTCAAGAGGCTCGAAAAAAACCTCCGTACGGCCGGCGAAAGGGAGGTTTTCCAGGGACGATTACAA
>JAYEPK010000059.1:0-5970 GCA_034723935.1 Thermoplasmatota archaeon | reverse complement strand
TCCATCATCCAGGCCCCGTATATTCCCCCATCCTTGACAGCATGGTGAAGTATATGGGCCCGTATGAAACCGAGTATTACCTTTCTCTCGTACATGTTATCGGTTTTCGATATCGGTTTTCGATATTAATATATTGCGCATGTCCATGAACCAAACGAGAATGGGATTATCGATCTCCAAAATATATTTATACATCATCTTAATATGTGACAGACCGACCGGTCGGTTTGTAGCATTAGAGGGATCAAGATGACACCAGGATCTGAGATGAAGGAACGGATACTGGAGAGCGCTTTCGAGCTATTCACTAGCAGGGGCTACGACAAGGTGTCCCTGAGTGAGATCGTCGAGAAAGCAGGTGTTTCCAAAGGGGGGCTCTTCCATCATTTTGATTCCAAATATGCACTGGCCAGGGACACACTCATCTGGTGGGTTAATAAAAACATGGAACCCGGGTTCTTCGGGGAAATGATGGAAACGTCCACCCCGAAGGAGGTGCTCATCCAATTCATAGATTCCATGATCGATATCATGGAAGAAAAGCAGGGTTTCACGCGGTTCTTCTGGTCCATCTTTGACGAGGCAATGAGAAGGCAGGAGGACACAACGATCTGGATAGATTTCCTGGAACAGTACTCCCGGATGATCGGCGGGTTATATCGACAAATGGGAGCCAGGGACCCGGAGATGAAAGCCGTGATATTCCTATCCAACATGGACGGGATGGCCTTGTACTACACTATGCTGAAACAGACCGGGAAGGATTTCGATCTGGAAGCGCTCAGAGAGGAGTTCATCAGAACATACGTAACATTCGACGAGGAGGCAAGAGAATGAACATTATCGAAGCAAAAGGAGTGAAGAGAAAGTTCAGCCTTGGTGAGATCGAGGTCGATGCACTCAAAGGTATCGACCTCGAGGTCAGAAAGAGCGAGTTCCTTGTGGTACTCGGACCAAGCGGTTCCGGAAAGACAACACTTCTCAACTGTCTTGGAGGGATCGATTCTCCAACTCAGGGAACTATCAAGGTAGAAGGGATAGACATCAGTTCTTTTAACGAAAATAAGCTATCGGAGTATAGAAGGAACAAGGTTGGCTGGGTCTTCCAGTTCTTCAACCTCATTCCATCCCTCACTGCGGTTGAGAACGTGGCCCTGGCACTCGAGATGGCACATGATAAAAAAGATATGATGAAGAGAAGCAGTGATACACTTGCACTTGTCGGAATACCCGACAAGGCAAACATGTTCCCATCCCAATTATCCGGTGGGGAGCAGCAGAGAGTGGCGATAGCAAGGGCCCTTGTCAAGAAGCCGAAGATAGTGCTTGCCGATGAACCCACCGGAAATCTCGACTGGGTAACCGGGAACAAGATCGCAGCTCTCATGAAGGACCTGAACCAGAAGGAGGGCACCACGTTCATTGTGGTCTCCCACGACATTTCGATAACAGGTGTTGCAGACCGGGTTGTCCACCTGATGGACGGGCGGATCTCGAAGGAGAAGATCAATGATCCGAGGGCCAAGAAGGTGATGGGAGAATGATGATACTGATAAAGAAGGCCGCCCGGGACCTGATGAGGCAGAAGCTCAGGACCATATCCATGATACTTGCCATCGCACTCTCCGTCGGACTCGGGATAGGACTCGTCAATGCCACAAGGGACGCGATCGATTCATTCGACAAGAGGCTGGAGGTCACCAATTACGAGGATATCGACATACGTTTCGAGATGGAGAACATCGACCTTTCGGAGCTGGAGGACATCGATGGTGTGGATAATGTCAACGGGAGGATCTTCCTTGAAACCCAGGTCCGGATCGAAGAAGAGAGGTATAAGACCCACTGGATCTCCTCGCCCTATCATCCGGGTGAGCCGTATTCACTTATCAACGGATATCAACTGATAGATGGATCGTACATCTCATCTGAGAACGCAAATGAGGCGCTTGTAGGCCATCTCTTTGCAGATGCCAACGGTGTGAAGGAAGGTGACATGCTTACAGTGTTCTACGACAATGCCAACTACACTCTAAAGATCAGCGGGGTAGCAGCATCCCCGGAATATATCTATGTTGTAAGTGACCAGGGATGGCCGGAGCCATCACATCTTCTTCCGATGTTCACGACCTACGAGATGACCATCGATGCTCTGGGCATTGAGGAAGGAAACTACAACGAGCTTCTTTTCACGGTGGAAGATGGGGCCAACAAGGAAGAGGTGAAACAGAACATAGAAAGCTACCTCACATCAAAAGGTGTCAAGATCACAAGCTCCCTCCTTGGAACGGAGGAACTTGACTACACTTTCTCGAGAGCGGATGCAAATGGGATGGGGCAGATAGGCTGGATATTCGGAACCATCATACTTGTGGTCACTGCTGTTGTGATCTACAATTCCATGACAAAGCTGATATCCTCCCAGAGAGCTTACATTGGTGTCATGGGAGCACTTGGAGGCAGGATGAGGGATATCATACTCCATTATGCCTTCTTCGGATTCTTCATGGGACTTATCGGTGCACTTCTTGGAATACCTCTCGGGATCGGAATATCACGATTGATCATAACCGAGTATGCAGGACTGATAGGTCTTGTTGATCCGGTCCGTGACATATACTGGTCGAACGTGATCATTTTCCCTGCAATTGGCGTTTCAATAGCCACTATCGGAGCTCTGCTGGGCTCATTGAAAGCCGTATCCATCGGACCGAGGGAGGCCTTGACATCACAGTATGCTGTCCAGGACTTCTCGAAGAAACCGATCCTTGAAAAGCTCTTCGATATCACCGGGAACAGAAGATCCATACTCACCAGGGTTCCTCTGAGGAACCTCAGCAGGCACAAGCTCAGGACCGGGGTCACACTTATCTCTCTTGGTGTGTCGCTGATCCTTGTCTTCTCGTGTCTTGCCCTGGCCTTCGGTTTCATGCAGCCTCTTCAGGACAATTTCGACAATTATGAAAAATGGGACCTTAAGGTGAAACTGGTGGAACCGATGCTCGCCGATGATGTGAACATGATCCTGTCTTCGGACAATTTTACCGGAACGGACGCGGAGGCAACACTGGATGAGTTCATACCCATCATGGACAGTGGGGAACTCTCCTTTGTCCATTGCCAGGCATTTTCAGAAGGTTCATCCCTCAGGAATTTCAATATCATTGAAGGGAAATATGATCCGGGGGACGGTATACTCGTCGGGTCCATCCTTGCCGATAAGCTCGATCTGACCGTGGGCAGCAAGGTGAATTTCGTCATTGGTGATCATAACGAAACAGCCGAGATATCCGGCATCACAGGAGAGTTCATGGACGATTCCTTTCTGATGACCCTGGGGCAGACAGATTCCATACTGGGAGCGAATGGAACGGTGAATTCCATTATCCTCAACATGGGAGGGATGTCAAACGAGGAGATCGAGGAGCTCGTCAGGGAAAACTTTGCGGTCTCATCCTTCGTCTACACCGACGATGTGATAAACGGGATGGAAACCATGCTCCAGGGCCTTGTTGCAATGTTCATGATATTCATTGCCTTTGGGGTCATTGCCGAGATATTGTTCATTTCAACCACCGTTGTTTTGAACATCCTCGACAGGGAAACGGAGTTCGTATCCCTCAGGGCCATAGGTTCCAAACCCGGAAGGATAAGGCTGATGATCGTGTTGGAGACATTGATCCTGATCTCGGGAGGGGTGATAATTGGGCTCCCCCTTGGCTTCATCACGACAAAGTGGGCAATGGCCTACATGGTCAAGGACCTGATGTACTACGTGATCAACGTTGATGCTTCCGTTTACATCATCACAGCAGGAATTGCGATCATCTCGGCGGTCGTTGCATCATTTATTTCTGCAAGACATATCACCAAGGTCAAACTGGTGAATGCTATAAGACATAGATCGACATAGATCATTGATCACATGTAACCGTCGAAGACCATTCGCTGAACCTCTGGATGTTGTTCAGGGCACTTTCCAGGTCCGATGAGACGGAAAGGATGCCGTGACCTTTCCAGAATGCTATCTCCCGACCCTCTATCTCCTGAAGGGTAACCCTGGCAAGTTCCAGGGTCCCGAACGGGATCCCGGGGAGCCATGCCACCCAATCCGGATGGGTGCTGGCAGGGCCCTTGATATAACTCTCGACATCGAATACCTCGTCCATATGGCAGTGAAGAATGGAATTTATCCTCCTGCCCTTGTATGCATACAAGAGAAGATGGACAAGCCACTCGGAGGAAGGTACTCCTGCTCCCCATATCAGAGAAACGGTCTCGCCTCCACCTTCGACCCTGTAGAGACCGAGGTTCTCTTCCGGTTCGGAAGATATGTCCTGGAACCTTGACCCGGACCTGCTGATCAGGATGTACTTTTTCTCCAGCTGAGGCAGGAAAAGACCCGTTTCGAAGTGATCGGACGAAGCTCCTGGAGAATTCAAAGGACCTGTTATAAGAACTGATAGGTTTCCTGTGCTCCCCTCACCCCATCCTTTTTCATTCACGGAACTGGAAACCGAGATGATTATATCCAGTATGTCCTTGATGTCGTCCATGGGAGCACTCCAGAGCTTACGCTGTGTGGCATCGTGATCGGAGGATTAAAAACTATTGGGAATCAGTTTTGGCCTGGCCGCCGAAGAGCATCCTTCCGGTGAGGCCGAAGAGGACCATTATAATGCAGATGGAATAGAGCCCCAGATCAAAGAATACACCATGCTTCACAACAAGGACCACTGTCCATGAGGCGTACAGAACAATACCTGCGGCCATCAAGAGCGTGAAAAGGTTCCTGACCAGGCTCCTTGGAAGCATTACCTGCTTTTCCTCTACCATATGGATCGTGCGCCCATATGACTTTTCATTATTAAGGATATCGGAAGATCCGGTGCCTGCACAAAAGGTGAACAGGTTCCATTCTTCCAGCAGATCTGTCCAGACCGTAATAATAAAATATAAAGTGGATTATCATCCGCGTCCAACGGATAGCCCCGTAGTGTAGCGGTCTAGCATGGGAGACTCTGGATCTTCCGCCACCAGTTCAAATCTGGTCGGGGCTACCATTTATTTTCTAATTTTTCTGTAGCCCCGGCCAGGTTGAACTTAGCAAAATCACAAGATAATTACTATGTTAGTTGATTTTGCGAAAGTTGAGGCCATGTTTTCTGAACAATGTAGTGGGCTCAAAACCAATTTATGGTCGGGGCTACCATTCATTTTCTAATTATTCTTTAACCCCGATATTCAACATTAATAAATTAATCCAGATTTGAACTTAGCAAAAACATTTCTTGAATGCTCAGAAAAATTGAGCTATGCAAAGTCATGGATACTAAAATTCATCCCGTCATTCAATAGTCCTAATAGTTAGGTTCTCGACTATAATCAAATACGATACCTACACCCAACTGATGGTGTTAAAACCCCTCCCCTCTTCTCCATGTCTATGGCTGGGGACTAAAAAACTATCATTGCAATTTACTAGGAGTTTCATCGACTTCTTCTTTGTGAACTTCTTTTTGGAATGCGTTGATATTTTGATCTTCTTTTCTTTGAACCCAGATTTTCTTAATGATAATATAATATACACAAATAACTATTGAAATGGTTATTAATATTGCAATCGTTATAATAAAAACCCAATTTAAGTTGTGTGATACTCCATCTTCCCAAATAACTTGAACAGGATTTGAAAATGACATGTTTGACGAAACATTATTACCTGTTGCAACTATTGAATATATGTATTTTGATCCTTGGGTTACGTTCTTATCGATATATGTAGTAATATAATATGGTAACTCTGCGATAATTGTCTCATGAAAAGAATCGTTTCTATATATCCTACATTCCGCACCCTTTGTCTAAAAAATTTGTTTTCCATATTTTGCCACCATCGATGATAAGATTTCTTTTTGTGTTTCTGCTATATTTAGGCCTCGTTCCAATATTCTTCCTTCATCATTGATT
>JAYEPK010000058.1:0-1270 GCA_034723935.1 Thermoplasmatota archaeon | reverse complement strand
GAGCAGTCTTGTAATGGCTCCTGCCGCGTCATTGGTATGCAGGGTGCTGAAAAGAAGATGTCCCGTAAGGGCCGACTGGATGGCAATCTCGGCAGTTTCCCTGTCTCTGATTTCGCCTACCAGTATAATATCCGGATCCTGACGAACAATGGAACGAAGTCCGTTGGCGAAAGATATACCTATCTTAGGGTTGACCTGTATCTGATTGACTCCTCTCAGCTGGTACTCCACCGGTTCCTCAAGGGTGATGATCTTCTTCTCGGAAGAGTTTATTTTGGCAAGGGTCGTATAGAGCGTGGATGTCTTGCCGCTTCCCGTAGGTCCCGTGACCAGTATCATCCCGTAAGGCTGGGATACCAGATCTGTGTACTCATCGAAGAGTTCCTTTGGAAATCCCAGTCTTTCCAGATCAAAGATAAGGGTTTCCCTGTCCAGTATTCTCATCACGAGGCTCTCTCCAAAGAGCGTGGGCAGGGTGGAAACTCTGAAGTCTATCTCTTTATCCGAGACCTTGAGCTTTATCCTCCCGTCCTGAGGAAGTCTCCTCTCCGCGATATCGAGCTTCGCCATGATTTTGACACGCGAGATTATGGCAGCCTGAAGGCGGCTCGGAGGAGATTCGACCTCATGGAGTACACCGTCTATACGGTATCTCACTTTGAACTCATTCTCAAAAGGTTCGAAATGAATATCGCTGGCCTTCATGTCCACGGCATTCAGGATGAGTCTGTTGACCAGCCTGATAATCGGGGCTTCCGAGGCAAGATCTCTCAGATGATCCGCATCCTCGATGCTCCCGGCAGAAATATCATAGATGTCTCTGCCCGCTTCTTCGATTATTGTTTCCAGCGACTGACTTCCCGCACCGTACAGCCGCTCAATGGCATCGCGTATTTCATCTTCCCTGCCTCTGCGGGCATCGACATTCAACCCGCAGGCGAGCTTCAGGGCGTCAATGATATAAAAGTCATCCGGATAGGCCATCGCCACCCTGAGGATACCATCTTCGATCTTCAGTGGAACAAATTTCGACTGTCTCATGAACTTCACAGAGATGCTGTCTATGACAACAGGCTCTATGGGATATTCCTGAAAAGATATATACATCGCTTTGTTTCTCTCCACAAACAGGTTAAAGGTGTTTCAAACAATATGGCAATCGTAACACAAATTGTTAAGCAAATACTATGCCCAAATATGGGATCAGGTCTTTACAAAGCCGCCACAGGAATACACTGAACCCTGCTGGTGAGAGGCAGGGATATTTCTG
>JAYEPK010000057.1:0-1270 GCA_034723935.1 Thermoplasmatota archaeon | reverse complement strand
GGGATCGGTATCGATCTGTTTCAGGTAGAAAAGATCGATACCGATCCCCTCTCGGACTATAACGGAAATAAATGGGACAAGATCAATCCTGGAGCAGAGGGCTTGTACACCATGTCCATAAACAACAAGGGGGATCTCAATGACACGTATGAGATGACCCTGAGTTATCCCCCAAGGGATGCTGGATGGGACTGGTACTTCATCGAGACAGAGAGTTTGACCGCCAATGTCAGTCTTACAGCCCCGCCGCTGGCGGACCAGTTCGGAGGGATTACCGGTCAGGCCCTTACCGTTAAGGTCGAGTGTCCGATAGAAGCCATCGCGAACACACGGATCCCGATCCTGTTAAAGGGAACGTCAGTGCTGTCCAAGACCTCAAATATGGAGGAGATCACCAAGAAAGATGAACTGATAATGGTGGTCGGGAGCGAAATGGATTTCGAGATGGGAGCGACCCAAACAGAGATGTTGATGCTCCCTGAGGACAACGGAACCATGGATTTTGAGATCATCCTGACCAATACCGGAAACACAGGCATGTACATCTTGATCTCAGCACAGGGCATACCCAGTGGTTTGGATGTAAAATTTTCCAAGGATCCTATTAAGTTGAACTACTCCAGCACCGTTCTCTTCCCTGTTCGTGTATGTTTCCCGGAATACCTCCTATACGATCAAGGTGATGTGATCAGTTTGAAGTTCTTCGGTATCACTGAAGGTCCCAGAAAGAACATTTCGGTCAATATAACAATTGGAAGATGGGCTGATCTGGATGTGGAATACATTGGTCCCGATCCGATCATCATCAAGCCGGGTGAAAGTGGGAACGGAACGGTCAGGATAACGAACCTGGGAAATGCACCCGAGTGGATAAACGCTTCATTGGAAGGTGAGCGTGACAGTTTATCACTCAGTTTATCCACCGTTGAGCAGACATCGATCATTCAGGCCAGGGATCATCTGGACATTGAGGTAACGGCCCATGCCCATCAAGATGCTGGATCCAGCATCGGAACGATCTACCTGAACATCACCTCCGAGATCTCATCTCCAGTGTCAATTCCCATCGATGTGGAGGTGGTTCACCTTCACAATGTTTCGATGAGACTTGTGGATGGATCGGTGAAGCTCACGGACACCATCTCTCCCGGTGATGCGAGAAAGTACGTCATCGTCATCGAAAATCATGGAAACGGTCCGGAAAACCTTGACCTGGACATTGGAAGCCAGTTCACTGGAGCAGGCAATGAAAAGGTCGACATAGCGAGCG
>JAYEPK010000056.1:0-1272 GCA_034723935.1 Thermoplasmatota archaeon | reverse complement strand
ATGATAAATGCTCAAGGATCCACGGCCATTCCTACGCAATTCATCTGGACATATTGGGAGAGGTGGATGAGGACAATATGCTTGCGGATTTTGGAAAATTGAAGAATTCCATAAGAAATATCGCCGAGGATCTGGATCATCGTGCATTGATACCAACGGAAAACCCAGAAATCGTTCTGGAATTGGACACAGATCCTGATAATGTCATACTCAACATGCAGGGAAAGAAATATTCCTTTCCGAAGACCGATGTCATTCTTCTTCCTATCTCCACAACAACTGTTGAGGAGCTTTCAAAATATTGTCTTGGTAGGTTCCTAGATGATGTTGATCTTCCAGAAGGTATTAAGAAGATCTCAATTGGTGTTGATGAGGGAGTTGGACAGGGAGCCTGGTCCAGTCAAGTGATAGAAAGGTGATATTCAATGAGGGCTGTTGTACTTCTTTCTGGTGGATTGGATTCAAGCACAACGATCGCTATTGCCAAAGAGATGGGGTATGAACTTCACGCACTTACGATATTTTATGGGCAGAGGCACGAAAGGGAGATCATATCAGCAAAGAATGTTGCGGCTGATATAGGAGTAAATGAGCATAGGATATTTGCACTTCCCGATGGGATGTTTTCCGGAAGTTCCCTTACAGGAGATGGTGATGTACCAAAAGATCGGAAGGTCCTTGATCCCGGCGACATTCCCTCCACCTACGTTCCCGCAAGGAATCTGGTCTTTCTCTCCATTGCTCTGTCATGGGCAGAGGCGATCGATGCAGATGCGGTCTTCATAGGTGCAACTGCAGTTGATTATTCCGGTTACCCGGATTGCAGACCGGAGTTTATCAGCTCTTTTGCGGTCACGGGAGAGCTTGCAACGAAAAGAGGTATGGAGGGAAGGCCGATAAAGATAGTTGCTCCCTTGCTCGATCTCTCCAAAGCACAGATAATCATGAAGGGTGTGGAACTGGGCCTTGATCACTCTCTAACATGGTCATGTTATGAGGGAGGAAAAAGACCCTGTGGAAGATGTGATTCTTGTATTCTCAGAAAAAAGGGATTCGAGGAGGCAGGGCTTGAGGACCCTGTTGAATATGAAGGGGATGTGGAATGAAACTGAGGGTTAATGAGATGTTTGCCTCTTTCCAGGGAGAAGGTACAAGGACAGGCTTGCCCACGGTATTTCTCAGATTGTCAGGATGCAATCTTGATTGCAAATGGTGTGATACAGAATACTCAAAAGGACCTGGATCCGGCAGTGAAATGGAAATAGATGAAGT
>JAYEPK010000055.1:0-1273 GCA_034723935.1 Thermoplasmatota archaeon | reverse complement strand
CCTTCTGGTCGTGGCCCCATTGAAGCAATGAGTTCTGCGATAATCTGGGATATGATCGGGACAGCTCTCCATGACCTTCTGGTCGTGGCCCCATTGAAGCTCTCTGCTCTTAGCTCGGACTTGTTGATATCGACGATATCTCTCCATGACCTTCTGGTCGTGGCCCCATTGAAGACAGGAAAATGCAGATCATGTTACAAATGTGAATACAATGCCAGATCAGAGGGACATGTTTATGTACTGTCGGTTTCTACTATACATTCAAACCAATTATTATGGGGTATTAAGATGTCGAACATGAAGAAGAGATCGCTAGCATCGTTGATGGTAATATTATTATTGGCTTCGGCCTTCGCATTGATCGTTCCGATCGGGAGCGCAAAGGAGATAAAGAAAGAGACAGGGAGCAACGTCTTTGAACCAATGAACGAGATCTTTTCGGGCCCCTACAACGGGGACACCTATCATGTTGGAGTGGGCCCTCACAATTTCACAACCATACAGGATGGCGTGGATGCTACTTCAGATGGTGACAAAGTGATAGTGCATTCCAGACCTGCGAGTTACATTGAAGAGGTCGTTGTGACAACAAGGATCCATATCATGGGAGAAGCAGGAACCCTTCTTACATCTCCGGCGGTTCCCAGTCCCATAGGTTTCACTCTGAATACTAATGGAGTGACCATATCCGGGATGAATATAACCGAGTTCTATAAAGGAGTCTATTCGACATTCTCCGGTCACAACTTCACAAGGAATATTTTCTGGCTGAATAGATATGATGTTGATATAAATATTAAGAGGATCGATCACAGTTTGGATATCACAATTGAGGGCCTCGTTTTCTTGGGGAATCAGGTCGTCAATACCGACGTATACGGGTCATTCGATATCGATATTTATCTGGATTACGACGAGATAACAGAATCCACGGTCATCGTGGAGGACATGGTTTTCATCAATAATGACATGAGATCGAGCCATACCTCTAACCGCCAGATAGATTACGACCTGACGATCAAACAATTGGATGACGGGATAGTCAAGGTAGGAGAGATGAGATTCTTGAAGAATCATTTCGAGGGTGGAGGGTATGATGTCAGGTTGGACACGGATATCTCATACATCTCCGATGCCGATGTTACAACAGGTGATATTGTTTTCCTCGGCAATGATCTGCTCAGATATGACGACTACGGGATATATACGGACATCTCAACCGAGTACTGGGACGGCTTCGCCAGCGGAAGAATAGGTGAGATGGTGATCAGGG
>JAYEPK010000054.1:0-1274 GCA_034723935.1 Thermoplasmatota archaeon | reverse complement strand
TCCACAATGAGGGCCATCTATGGTTTTACCGATCGGACCAATATGGGTCACATGAACGCCCCCCTGATCCAGGCGGGTGATATTCTGCATCCCCAGCTGAAGCTGGGCCCTATCCCCGTAGTGGTTCCGGTAGGGATAGATCAGGATCCGCACATGAGATTGTGCAGGGATCTTGCCTCGTCGTTCAGGACCTACAACGCTACCAAGACATCGGACGGTAAGGTGGGAGTGTTCGTGAAGGTCGATGATGATGTCGAGCGTCTTCTGAGCAGAGCAAGGTCTGCCCTGGAGAAAGACGGTTTCCTTGATTTCAAGATGATACCCGGATACAAGGCACTGTATGTCAACGGAGCAGCAGCCTCGGATATCATACAGCTGGATGAGACCACTGCCAGGTTGGAGGCGGAAGATGGAGGATACGGTTTCCTGCCACCCGCATCGACCTATCACCGTTTCATCCGCGGCCTGACCGGTGAGAAGATGAGTTCATCAAGACCGGAAACCGCGATATTCCTGGATGATGGACCTGAAGAAGCGTCCTCCAAAATAAAAAAGGCGATCACCGGTGGAAGGGAAACTGCGGAGAGGCAGAGAAGTGAGGGCGGAAGACCGGAAATATGTTCTGTTTTCGAAACGATGCTCTATCATACCGTCGATGATGATGATGAGATAAAGAGGATCGAGAATGAATGCAGGTCCGGGGAGCGTCTATGCGGTTCATGTAAAAAACAGGCTGCCCAGTTTATCGAGGAATTTCTCGGGGACCTCGGGGAGAAGAGGGACCAGACAGAGCATCAGGTCCGGGATTTTGTGATGAACGATTGAAGATCGTTCAGGGACTATCAATCAAGACCATGCCAAAAAACCTGAAATACCATTCTTCCCTTTGATGGTCGGAGATAAAATGGCAAGGTCCAAGGATGGTTACAAGAGCTACCAGGCGGGTGATCCGATTCATATTGTGGTAACACAGGATTTTGTAGGTGATGCTAACAGGTTCTTCACTTACTGCAGGGAAAAGGGATACAACCCCTCCCAGATCATCAGACAGGCGATGGTGGACTGGGTGAACAGAGAGGAAAGGCCTTCCGATGATGTTAAGCCAGAACCACTGCCTGGCGAAAGTTTTGATGAGAAGATCATGAACTTGGTCAAGGAAAAAAGAACGACCAGAAACAAGATGTCGCTCAAAAGTGTGAAGGAGATACTCGAAAGCGAGAAGTGAACCACAGTTAGAACGAGATCTGATATCTCAAGATAGCGGCGATGCCTCC
>JAYEPK010000053.1:0-5988 GCA_034723935.1 Thermoplasmatota archaeon | reverse complement strand
CCTGGAACCCGTGATCAGTATCTTATCATCCGGGCTCCAGTCCACGTCGAGAACGCCGGATGTATGTCCGCTGGTGCTCAGTATCTCGGCACCGGAAGGAAAGTCCCAGATACGGACGGTCCTGTCGTCGGATGCTGTAACGATCCGATCTCCCGAATGGGACCATTTCACACCGAGAACGCCGTCCCTGTGCCCTTCGAGGACCATCTCCTGCCTTCCGGTCTCCATGTTCCATATCCTTGTTACGTTCTCTCCCTTGTTCTGTGGGATGACCTTGTCCTTTCCGGAACCGGAAGCCAGGTAGAGGCTGTCCGGGGAGAAGTCCAGGGAGAGGATGGATCCTGTGTGCCCTCTCAGTGTGTATCTCTTCTCCCAGTTTTCCGTCTCGAAGACAACGACCTCCATGTCGTCGCCTCCGACCGCAAGCATCTCTCCATCGGGAGAGAATGCGCAGGCACGAAGGGGCATGGTCCCTTCGGGTGCGAAGCCGTCGCACCTTGTAGGTTCAGGACCAAGGTCAAGGATGGTGTTCACGGAGCCGTCATCAGCATTCAGTATCACACAGGTATCATCGAAGAAAGTTGCGGCGATCAGGTCGCCGTCCGGGGACCAGGCAAGCTTCCAGAAGGTTGCCTCGTTATCCTCCCTGGTATAGCTCCAGACCACCTCCATTCCGAGAGGGTCTATCTCGGTCCCGGCCGTCGATCCTGCCGGGGTCATGTTGAAGAGAAGGATGAGAACAATTGTTATGGACAGGAATGGTGTGGAAAGTTTCAATCTAGCGCCTCCTTCCTTTCATTTGAGTTCCTTATGAAGAATATTACGGAGACCATTGCAAGCAGTAGATTGACGAGGACGAGTCCGATCAGGAAGGATATATGCAGCCCCCTCTCCTTGCTGTTGTCATCGATCGAGGGAACATCTCCGTCCTCCATCTCTCCGGGTTCGACTACAATATCCGTCGCCGTGCTCCCCGGCTGAAGTCCCTCTTTCTCTACCTGGATGGTGATGGTGACGGTTGATCTTGAACTGACGGAGACCGGGAAATAATATACGGTAAGGCTCCCGTGATCATCGGTTGAATGAACCGGTCTGGTGTTGCCCTCTTCATCGAACGCAATGTAACCCGCGGAAACCTCAAGTGAGACATCGACCCCGGGGATGGGAACTCCCTTGTCATCTGTTACATTGATCACCAATCCTGCATGGTCATCCGATGTGATCTCCCCGGTAGCAGGTTTGGCGTTCACGGAAAGCCCGGGGGGCCTGTCCCCGATCCGGTAGACGGACCTGTCGGAGGACCCGAAGTAGATGGAGCCGTTGTGCAGCACCGGTGATGAATAGATATAACCGTGGGTGCCGAACCTCCATATCTCTTCTCCTGTCCCCTCATCGAAGCAGTACAGGTTGTGATCGTCCGATCCCATGTACACCTTGCCGTCCACGATGAGGGGTGATGAACCGCCCTGGTAATCCTCTGTCGGAGAGGACCAGATGATCTCATCTTCGGTGATGCTGCCGTCGTCATCTTCCACCGGGACGCACCACAGATATTCGAAGGAACCGAAGAACACTTTCCCATCCTTTACAACAGGTGTCGAATATGTGTCGTGATCGATGGAAAAGGACCACTCCATCGTCCAGGTCTCGACATTCAGGGCATACAGGGTCCTATCCATCCCCGTTACATAATACAGGATGCCGTCCGACAGGGTGCCCGATGAATATATCTCGGCATCATCGGTATGCTCTACCGTTCGGTATACGGTCCCGTTTTCCAGCCAGACCGAGTACATCGTCTTCCCGACATCCCCCACGTAGGCCAGGCCTCTATCATCATCGATCAGCGGTGTGGCCCAGATCTCCCTGTCGGAAAGATCGGTGACCCATTTCCCGGACCCATCCGAGTTCACACAGTGAATATTTCCATCAAGATCGCAGAGGATGAGCGTGTCGTCATGCATGTGTGCGGATGAGATGATCTGCACCCCGCAGTCGTATTTCCATATCTCCCTGGGCTGCTCATCCTCTTCGGGAAGGTCTATGCAGTAAAGGTAATGGTCGAAGGAACCGAAATAGGCCCTCCCGGAATCTATCAGGGCCGTGGTCTGAATGGATCCCCCGGTCCTGAACTTCCAGTTCATCTTTCCGGAGTCCGGATCAAGGCAGTAGAGCCAGCCGTCATCACTGCCGATCACCATCCCACCTTCGTAGAAAACCCCGGATGATAGTACCTGGTCCCCGGTCTGATAGGACCAGACAAGATCCCCGTTTTCGGGTGTTTCGCCTTCGGAAGAGGCAGAATGGTGTTTATCTCCTCTCCACTCCGACCATGCATTGATGGATGGGACCATCAGAACTGTGAGAATGAACAGGCAGTGAGCAAGATGGATAGAAGATATCCTGGATCGTATCACGTATTTGCCCCTGATCCCGGACCCTCCCAGAACATTGAACGGCACCCGGGAGATTTGATGTCACCGGATATAAGAATTGCGGGAGCCTTCCCGCAAATATTCAGCTCTCTTCCCTCATCTTTCTGTATCTTCGGAAGAAGAGGATACCGATGACAAGAACGGTTGCACAACCCGTGATCAGTATGATGAGATCCCTTCCGAATTCCTTCTCCCTTCCGATCTCGTATGTGTCGTCATCGATCGTTTGAAGATCCTCCTGTCTCAGGCATCGAACATAGCCGTCGTCATCTCCGAAGAAGACCAAGCCGCATTGAACGGAAGGTGATACATCCCTTGAATCTCCGTATTCGAAGCTTCCGAAGATGCCCCCGTCCTCGAGATCGACCATTACAAGACCCTGTGAATATGTTGCGAGAACGATGTCCTTTGATATCACTGGAGATGTCTCCAGAGGTCCCGGACCGAGATCGAGCTTCCATATTATCTCTCCATCCGATCCATCCAGGCAGTACAGGAGACCATCGTTGCATCCAACGACCACCCTGTTTCCCTCCGGGCCAGTATCAACGGCCGGTGATGATTGGACATCTCCACCCAGTGTTGTGTTCCAGATGAGCTCTCCGTTTTCAGTATCAAGGCAGTAGAGGTTGCTGTCATAAGAACCGAAGTACACGTTTCCATCGTGAACGGCCGGAGATGAGGGTATATATGCGGCGGAGAAGTTCCAGAGAGGGGCCCCGTCCTCTGCATCCAGACATCTCAGGAAGCCGTCGCAGGAGCCGAAGTACACTTTCCCTTCGTTCACAGCGGGTGTTGTATGGATCCAGCCTTCACATCCGGTATATCTCCAGGCCAGAGAGCCGTTCTCGTGGAGGGTGTAGAAACTGGAATCGTAGGACCCGAAATGGACAAGCCCTTCACCGTTGGGAGATGAGACTATCTCGCTTCCGGTATCGTACCTCCAGAGCTGTATGCCGTCTTCTATCGACAGCGCAGTGACCTTTCCCGAGCTGTCACATACTATCACATCGCCAAGATGGTCGATGTACAACGGTGTTGCCCTTATCGTGGAACCGATACCTGTCTTCCATTCCAGGGCCCCGGAGATGCTGTTCAACCTGTAAATGGTCCCGTTCTCCGTACCGAACAGCACCCAGTTCCCGCCGGATATCATCGATGTGGAGATGGCAGAGTCCGACCTGAACTCCCAGAGAAGGGAGATGTTCTCCTTTCCCGGGTCCCTCAGGTCGCTTCCATCGTATCCCGTATTCCCCAGGTCGCCCCTGAAACCGATCCAGCCCGCATCCGAAGCGGAGCCGCTCCCGATCAACGGGAGGATAAGAAGGAGCACGAAAATGGTCTTGAGGATCCGCCCTGCCATGTAGCTGGAACGATACTGGTCAGGATTTAATACTTATGCTCACTCGAGCTGGACGGGCCCGTTCCTCCGCTTTGATGAGCCAACGGCCCATATCGATGAGAGAAGGGCGGTCAGGATCGAGACCGCAAGAAAAGCGGCTATGACAACAGATGTCGGGAGGACCACATCGGCCAGGTTACCTCCTGAACCAAGATGGTCCATGAAAAGGACCATGGTGATGATGGACCCTGTCAGGGAACCGGCTGCGGCTATCAGGAAGATGATGAGGTTCTCCAGCAGGAAATAGTTCACCGTCCGCCTGGAAGTTGCCCCGATCCTTCTCATGACCTCTATCTCTTTCTTGAGAGAGAGGGCCCTTACATGGGTGAATATGGCCGCAGAGGTCATGGAAACGACCAGACCAATGACAAGGAGGTCCCTGAACAGGTAGAGATAGCTGAGCTCGCTCTCGAGGTTCTCCCTGGCAAGGTCCTCCACCGATGTAACGATCGGAGAATATCCGGAGAACTCCTTTTCGATCCATTCCCTTTCCAGTTCCTCCCCGCCAAGTAGAATGTAGGTGGCCATTGCCCTTGACGGGAACAGTTCCCGCAGATGCTCCCAGGACATGACGAAGGACCCTGTTAGGATCGATGGTTCCAGAACACCGATCACCACAAGTTCCACCGCGTTCCCGCTCTCGTCATCCAGCCGGAACCTGTCCCCCAGGGACCGGTAGTAGATCCACTGCAGGGTGTTCCGGTCCACGAGGATCGGATACGCGTCATCTCTCATCCCGGACAGCCCTTCCCATGTGCTTCCATCGGTCCGGTCCATCTGTTCTGCCAGATCGAAGTTGGACCCGTGGAGCAGTTCCTCTCCGGCCCCGAGAAGCCTCGGGGGGTAGACAGCGTTCAGGTTCGAGCATGTTCCACCCTCGGACCCGACCGAGAGGAACACGGCCTGATCGATACCCTGGAGTTCGATGTCCCCTGCATACGGTGCCGTGGTCTCGACGACAAGGTCGAATCCCCCGCCGTAGTTATCCAGCCGGTCCTCTGCTCCGTTCTGTATGATCTCCCCGGTGGCCGTCAAGGACAGTGCAAGTGCCAGGGCCATTGAAAGGATGGCGACGGCCAGGGGATGTTTGCCAGGTCTCCTTGAAAGGTTAGCGCTCACCATAAGCGATGTGTGCCCCCATCTGAACGTTCTGGAGATCACGGAATAGATGAGGGCCGCTATCCCGGGGGAGAGCAGTATCGTACTGATCGTGAAGAAGGTAGGTGCCGATGATGTTCCGTATCCTGTTCCGATGATGGCGATGAGCAGACCTGCTCCGGTTCCCGCACCTCCGATAAATAACAATCTCCTTCTTGTACCGGAGGAGATCGATGCATCCTTTTCCCTCAGGTTCACGGCGACCACCTGTTTCGTCTCCATCCATGACGAGAACATGATCAGCAGAAGTGAGACAGAGGAACCGACAGCAACGGAGAAGATGAGGGTGGCGATGGAGATATGGAAGGGAATGGACGAGCTCTCCACCGATCGTTCCCATGCACTTCTGAGTCCTGCATGTAGCAGTAATGACAGGAGGTATCCGAGCGGTATTCCGATGATGATACCTGTCAGGATGCTCCAGGCGGATTCACCCAGTGCGCTGGAATATATTCCTTTTCTGTTCATTCCCATGGAGCGGAGTATGCCCCATTCGTGCGATCTGGACCTTCCCAGGTCCCGGATGACGGCATGGAGTATCAGGAGTGCCCCTATGATCATGATGGAGCCGAAGGTTAGGAACATCCCGGGGAATATCAACAGTGCGGAGGATGAACCGAGTGCATTTTCCCTTACCTTGATGATCGAGATGCCAAGGGAGCCGCTGTCCATCTCGATCGTGGAGTTGGTCGGGAAAAGGACCGCCGTCGTATCACCGTATGGATTGCTCCAGAGCTCCCTGGCGTCCCCGATCGAGATGTATGCCTTGGGAGCGGTCCTGTAGCTCTCCCAATATTCCGTATCATTATCGTCGAGTGCATCAAGGTCGATATCGAATCCGGGATCCCAGCTGCCGCATGTGGGAGAATCCGTCAATCCGGGAACGGACGGCATGAACCCGGTTTCGAGACCGGGCCCCTTCAGGTCCTGGATGGCAACGATCTCGAACATGCGGTATTCCATCCGGTCCTGTCCGAGATCATCGATCTTCCT
>JAYEPK010000052.1:0-1275 GCA_034723935.1 Thermoplasmatota archaeon | reverse complement strand
GCCAATTGTAAAATGTTGAACTCCTTTTGTCATACTCGGGCCCATGTGTTAATGTATATCTGAAACTTTTCTACCATGAGGTATTCAACATTGCAAAGATCATGAAGAGATAGAACAATATAAAGATCGCATACAGACCCACCATGACGAATCCGATTATTATTCCAGCCAGAGCGAATGGTTTGCCTTCATACCTTTCCGGTTCGGAATTGACCTGATGCAGAGCGACGAACCCCAGTATGATGCCAACTATCGCAGATGGGGCGACCATCAAAGAAGCGAGAGAACATATCATGGATGCTATTGCAAGGGGATTGGTCTGCTTCCTGACAGGAAATTGACCGAACTGTGGATACTGAAAATTTTGCGGATAGGGTTGTTGATACCCATAATTCTGAGTTTGTCCATATCCATACTCACTTTGTTCCATTTTTCTTCCCTGTTATCGAAAGAGCCAAGGAGGTATATAATTATAGTAGTTTTGGAATTTCTCAGTTAGCTCCCCTTCGATCTGGTAGGGATCTACATGATCTCAGAAAATACACCCTTCCTCTTATTCAACATATTTATTATTTCATTTCTTGCATCTCTAACGATCCTCCTCTGCTCTTCTGTCGGGCCGAGCTCCTCGAACTCGTCCTCATCAAGTACAAGGTAGCTCCCATCCGGCCTTATCCAGATATCCACCGCAAGGTCCCTCCATCTGATGAGATCATCTTCCATCTCTGGAGGATATGTCACGTTGCAGTAGAAACCTTTCAATTCCCTATTTCGATCCCCTATCCGGAATATGTTGAAGTTTTTGTGAAGATAAAAGGTCTCTATCCATATATCATCGGGTTCGAAGAGGACATATCCAAGGTCAAGTGGCTCCCTGGACCATCCGGTATCGATGGAGATGTATTCCTTGGTCCTTTCTCTGAGGGTTCCCGTGTACTCTATCTTGACCGATCCGTCATGTAGCAGTTTCTGGACCTTGAACTCCTTTTGCATCTAAACCCATAAAGACAGCATGGTAGATTACTCATTCCTTTGAAAACTAACTATTTCGAAACTATATTATTGATGATATCTAAAAAATGGGAGGCCCTTTCAAGAGAATCCATCGAACCTTGATCAGACGTTGATAACCCTTCGATGCCGTAAAACCATTGGTGTCTTTCCACCCGATAAACATCTAGCCAGGATATCGGACCTTCGCCGATCTTCTCATTATAAATATCTCTAAGATAGAGTATTACACAATAGTGACTCTTCTCGATAATACCATCTCGG
>JAYEPK010000051.1:0-1278 GCA_034723935.1 Thermoplasmatota archaeon | reverse complement strand
GTTCTGTTCAGATAATGAAGCGCCTTTATTTCCTTGAAGATGGAGTTGGCCTTGGCCAACATCTCAAGGGCACCGTCCACATCCATCTGCTGGAACCTGATGAGTCCGAAATCGAAGTATGTCAGGGCTGTTTGAAAAGGTATGTTGATCGTTTCAAGGATATCAATTGCTGCTCTCATATGTTTGATAGAGCCCTTGAAGTCACGTTTTCTTGATAGGAATATTCCAGTTACCCGATGTTTCTGTGATTCGAGGAGAGGGTTCGTCATCTCCCCGGCGATCTCGTCCAGTAAGTTCATGGCCTCTTCTGCTTTATCTATCTCACCGAACTCTATCATGAGCTCTATATAATATAGAAGGGTCTGTTGATAGTTGGCCTGGTCGGAGATCTTGTTGATGTTCAAATAGGCATGCTCGGCAAATCTCAAGGTATCCTCCACCTCACCAAGCTTCAGGAGGGCCATGGACATTTTGATGTAACCGAGGGAGACGAATGTTTTGGACCCCTTGTCATCCCCCTTCTTGATGGCAAGTTTGTAATATGCAAGGGATTGGTTGAGATCACCCATCTGGTAGTATATGTCACCAATATCGATCATGGCATCTGTCTGTGCCGAGATCATCTTGTTCTCCGGGAACTCCATGTATTTCAGATAGCACTCCATGGAACGTGAGTAGTCGCCTTTGTGAAAGTAGATCATTCCGAGTCCCTTGAATGCCTTTGCGATCTCTGCCGGATCTTCCTGCTTCTTGGAGATGTGAAGTGATCTCAGGTAGAAATCGATGGTCTGGTCCCATCGGAACATCTTCAGCTTGAGATCACCTATCCTCCTGTAGGATTCTGCCAGACCTTCCATGATCTTGGTCGTCTCGGATATCTGCACTGCCTCAAGATACGACTCCATCGCATCGTTCAAGCTGCCCACCTTCTCCTCCAACCTACCTTTGCTCTGCAAGATCTCGATCATCCTCTTGTAATTCTCCGTGGATACCTCGAGATTGTCCAGACATTCGATCGCTTTGCTCAGGTGGATGAGTAATAATTCGGATGGAAGCTTGTCCAGATGTGTTCTGGAGATCCGGATGATCATATCCAGAGCGATTTGATGGTCTCCTCCGAGCATGTGATGCTCCGAGATCCTCAACATCTTTTCCGGGCTCAAGTTGTCCATGTCCTTTGACAGGACCCCGGCAGAAAGGATATGAAGCGATCTTTTGATCTCCGGGTCGATAAGGTCATAGATCGCGCTCCTTACTTTGTTATGATCAAAGACAAAG
>JAYEPK010000050.1:0-1289 GCA_034723935.1 Thermoplasmatota archaeon | reverse complement strand
ATTACCATCGGTTTTCCGCTTATCAAGCTTATTTGATGATGATATCGGGAGCCTTATACTGATCCTGATGATAAGATAATGAGAAGAGAAAATGGTCCCGGCTCCCGGATTTTACGGAAAACTGCTTATTTAATATTACCATCGGTTTTCCGCTTATCAAGCTTATTTGATGATGATGTCGGGAGCCTTACACTGATCCTGATGATAAGATAATGAGAAGAGAAAATGGTCCCGGCTCCCGGATTTGAACCGGGGATCTAAGGATGTCTGCGGGGGGGCGGGGAAGTTCATTCCCCGGGAACCAGCTACAGTCCCCCGCTCTAGCCAGACTAAGCCAAGCCGGGATAGAACTAGGTATCAGCCCTATTCGATCCTGCTATATAAATGTTGAAGGCGGGTATCTTGATAACCGGACCAACAGGGTTTTCTATACATATCCGGTTATGGAACACGAATATGAAAAAAAACATCGATCTCGAAGAAGATGATCGCTCACCCGAACTTGTTGGTAGAAAAGATGAGCTCAAGGCCGTCCTTGATAGTATCAAAGGTACCGAAGAGGGAAAGGGCGGAATGATACTGGTCCAGGGAGAAGCAGGGATCGGAAAATCCGTATTGATCAATAAAGTGACACGTACTGCCAGGGACAGAGGTTACACGATCCTCAAGGGCAAATGTCTTCACTACAGGGGGGGGCCCTATATGCCCTTCATAGACATGTTAAGGGACAGGTATGGGATAGATTCCGGGACCTTGGACTGGAAAGTAATAAATGGCCTGAAGAAGAAGATGAAAAAAGACCTGGGATCCGAAGATGAGTCTCTGGACGAACTGATGGAACTGATCATGCCCGTTGGAGAGGTTAGAGGACCCTACCAATATGATATTGAAAGAATGGATGACATCATAATGGACCTAAGCTCATCTGGCACCAAAATAATGGTGATCGGTGGTCCGGAACTGGAAGAGGACCGGGGAACGCCATGGAAGGATGTCAGGACGCAGATCATTGCCAAGGATCATCCGGGCGCTCTGGACCCGAAGAGGATCGAGATGATCGCCAATTTGATCAAATCATTTCTGGTCAAGAACAGGCACGGCACAGTCATCTTCAACTCCTACGATGATATGATCAGGACCAACCCCAAAATGAAAATGAAGAAACTGATCAAGATCACAAGCGACATATCAAGGAACTTTGATGGAGAATGGGAAGGTCATCAATGATCCGATCCTTCTTTCCACCTGTCCCGATAATGAAGGCTCCATCAAAGTTCCTTGATATGTCG
>JAYEPK010000049.1:0-6073 GCA_034723935.1 Thermoplasmatota archaeon | reverse complement strand
GCATAAAGAATATCTCCGCGTTCTGTTATTGCAACTTCCACATTCCTGAGATCTTTCTCGAAATCATCGGCCGATCCCTTTATCCTGAAAAGCTCTATAATGATCTGATCTTGATAAAGATTGTCAATAATGACGATCGGTGGATCATTGATGGATCGGATCATGACATTGAAAACCTGAACAGCCACGTTCACTCCATCAGACACTTCCATCGTAACTGGAACCACCCCGTTGAAATCAAGATCGAGCTTGATATTCAATTTACCTTCATTATCGACCGAGAGTCTCACCTCAGAACTGGATGGATTGAAGGTGACCTCAAGATCTTCATATGCATCATCAATATCCGTCACATATTCCTCGATGAACGAGGTAGGTGAAATAAAAGAGCTGTCCTCATCCATAACAATATCGGGAATGGGCAGAATGATCGGGGCATCGTTCACTTCATCGACAATGATCTTCATGGTGGTGTACATCTGCCCTCTCAGATCGTTGACATCATCAGACACATATACCCTTATGTAGAGTGGCATGTCCTCCAATGTCGTGAAATCCGGATCCGTTCCGAAAAGTAGTATGAAGTTATCCGGGTCCTCGGTATATTCCGGAGGCAGGACCGTGAGGTAAGCATCATTGTCCTCGGTCATGAAGATCCTGTGGCCTTCGTCGTTCTCCCATTGTATCGGAACAGGTTCCATGTCTGGCAGGAGAAGTTCGAAGTCCATGTATATCTGGTCATCTTCGATATCCATGAAATATGGTGCTCCTGATCTATCTATCATGAAGGTCTCCTTACCTCTTGCAACACCCCTTCCCGAAGGTGCATTGTACTCCATGACCAGGGCATCTATACCTTCGTCCATCTCCATGTCCGGCAGTAATAAGTTGAGATAGGGTATGTCGTTGACGGATACCAGATCCACGGTGAAGATGTTCGACCTGACCTTCTTTCCACCATCGTCCATTGCCGTGATCTGAACGTTTACCTGACCGTTCCAGTTCTCTCCATCGCTGGTATCTATACCCAGGTAAACCTTTCCATCCCTCGTGTCCATCTTCGTAATGAACAGGTCCACGAATTCCTCCTGATCGTTCATACTGACCCAGTATTGAAGTGTTTCAGGATCCTGATCCGTATCGGTGAAATAGTCAGATACGGCAAGGAGCATATTATCAATTACACCCTCACTGGTCTCGATGGTCGGGATCTCCATTACCTTTGGCGGGTAATTGGGTTTCTCACCAACCATCCGAAGGTTCGAGAATTCAATGACACCCTCCGTCCCTGAAGATACCACGATATTCGCCAGAGCATATCCTTCCTCGTACGTCGGAACAAGAGATTGTACCTCATCGGTCAGGCTTCCCGAGCTTGGATTGTAGGAAATGGATGCTGTATAATCGTAGAGAACCTGAACATTGTTCAAAATGATCTCACCTTTGGAATCTGCACCTATCTTTATCGGGACATAGGTCCAGCCGTTGTTGTAACCATCGATCTCCTCCGGGAAATGGGTTCTTAGATAAGTATTCACTTCAGACTGCCAATTAGATACTGTCGTTGAACCGTTATAAGCTCCGGTATAGCTCCACTCTTTGGAATTATCTCCACAAATATCAACCCATGGATTGTTCGAATCCAGAGTGTATTCAATATGCAGTTGCGGTTTGAAAGCATTGTAATATGATGAAGCACCAGGGCCGTACATATATCCTGATCTGTAGTAATTATAGTAGTTCATAGAGCTGCTGGAAGTGCCATAAGTATCGTGAGGCCTCGTATCATATGGCGTGCTGGACATGGTGACCATAATACCATTGGGATCTACGGTCTCATCTTGCCAGTCTACTAAGAGGTCAGACAGGTCGAACGAGGGATAGAACTGCTGATCCGTGGAAGAAGATGAATGATAATCGGAGAATGTATATGAGTCGATCTCGGTGTCATCATAATCCGGAATTACAGAACTTTCATAATTAGCGTAAAAACCCGATGGGTTCGGAGGATTGTTCCAACTATAGATATAACTTCCATAAACATTGGAGGTCGGTAATGATTCTTCCAAGGCGTAGATGGAATAGGTCCTCTGCCCGTAATGGTATCTGTTTGAACTTGGCTGGCCGCTTACGTACCCAAACTGCGGGTCGAGCCTTATGGGAAGTATCAGATCATATTTCTCTATCGTGGCGCCTGCTGGAGGAGATAGCGATTTGTCCTCAATATCCCATTGAAGTAACCCATCATCCATCGGATACCCGCTCCGGTATCTAGCATCTGCCCTTGGATACCTGTTTTGCTGGAGATAGTAGTTGCTTTTATAGTACCTTCCATACCCATAACCGTACCATGATGATCGGTAATAATAACCATATCCGTTCCCCCACGAAGCGTCCGAGGGGATCGTCACCGTAGTATCAACCGCAGTATCGATATGCGTGATGTTCATAGATGCTGAGGAGACAACAGCATCGGAAGGGAGTTTGAGATAGAACATGTTCCCTTCCACCTCAGGAAAAATACTCGCCTGGGACAGAGAGTTCCTCTCGGAGTCCATGAAGCTGGTCTGGTTCCCCCATTGTCCAACACCATAACCACCGAAGCGGTATTCCGGTCTGCCGTTGGCCCCAACATCGACAACAACATCGGATGGATAAGTGCCATCTGCATTTGGACCGCCCTTGACATCGAAAGTCACCAGATCGTAGGTGGCATTATTGTAGATGAAGAGATTTGCCGAGTTGTTGTAGAACGTATCCTCGATCACGACATCCCCGGTCGTAATATTCACAAAGGCCTCATTATCACCAAAACTGAACGTATTGGAATCGATCTGCTTGTCCTCACCGTAGCCACTTGTTATGGAAACGGTCAAGAATATCGCAACTATTCCAAGAATCAGGAACTTTTTCATGTTTTTCCTCCTGTGGACCTCTATCTAGTAAAAAGACGTCTGAAACCGGTTGTAAAACCCCGACACCAAATATATATCTTTTCCTCCCGGCTTTTCATCCTATTTAAACAATCTGGCCAGGATCATCCTACTTGAAAGAGATACTGGCCCGGTGTTTTCATTACCTCATATGCCTTCAAGGAGGAAAAAGACAAGCGATCCTATCAGGTTGATAGAGATGAATATGATAAGACCTATCAGAAGAAGAACGGTCCACCGGGGATATGCTGACCTTGCATTCTTTGATCCGAACACAATGGGTATCGGTCCCACGAACACGATCCCTCCAGCATCTATAGTTCCATGGGAGCGTCCCGTGGAGGTGTTGTAATCTGAGATGGACCTTACGTGAGATACAAGGACCAGGACCAACCCGGAAATCAAGACCAGGATAGATGCAGAACCAAGCAGACCATGGACAGCAATGACCGGTATTATGAACAGAAGATATACCTTGATCTGTCCAAGGAACAGTGCAATCGCAAAAAGGACAATGGAAATGATCATCATGATCATTCCAAGTATCTTCAACACCTTCATCTGTTCACCACGAGCATGATAGACCCTGATCAAAGAAATCCTTTATGGTCACTTTTCGGAAAAGATATATGAAACAGACAACTTTACCGTGTCCATGGAACATGTAATGACCGCTTTGCTCGGACCCTCGGAATGGGCTATGTCCCTTGGAAAGGAAACATCCGATACTTCTTTCAGCGTCGGAGCGCTCAAACATGACGAGAAGATAATAACCACACTCTATCCCTCGAAATTTCCGGAAAAGATCTGGTCTCTTCTCTTTCCTCTTTATCTTGCGGACAGTTTGTACTTGAAAGTGGACAAGATAGACAAGCATCTTGGTGAAATGATAATTGCCCTTGATCTGTTGGACAAGAAAAAGGGGAGCATGCACGTTGGCGACCTTGTGGATATCAGCATGTTCCGGAGGATCACGAAGGGAACCGTCGTGGAGAACTACAGGAAGATGGATCCTGACCCGGCAGTCCTTAGGGACCATCTCCTTGACCTGGGATCAGTGATCGATAACGGTCCCACCAATGTTGTCGTTGATCAGGCCTTCAACGTAAAAGGTGTGGGATGCGTGGCCCTTGGTTTCGTTACAGGTGGGAAGGTAAAGAGACATCAAGAGCTGTTCACCTGCCCCGGAGGAAAAAGAACGATCGTCCGTTCCATACAGATCCACGACAGGGATCAGGAAGAGGCACCGAACGGAGCCAGGGTCGGACTTGCTCTCAAAAATATTTCTCCAGATGACCTTCCCCGGGGGACCTCTCTTTCACCACAAGTCTCGGATATTGAAGAGATCGAAAAGGCAAGGATCCGTTTCCGCATCTCTGACCACTGGATAGGAAATTTCAACAATGGTGATCATTTCCATGTATCCAATTCCCTGCAGTTCGTTCCTTCGATCATCGAGAACGTATCAGTGGATGTGACCGAAGTAGGAAAGTTCCTTGAAGCTGATGTACTGTTCGAGAACAGGATCTGGCACCGAACCGGAGATCATTTCGGACTTGTTTTCCTTGACTCCAGTTCCTTCAGGTTCCTGGGGTCAGGAGAAACTATTTAGGTTTCCCATCCGATAAACCTTTCCAGATCACAGGGGGAATGGTGAATTGGAGATAGGACTTGTCGGCAAACCGAACGTTGGAAAATCCACTTTCTTTGAAGCATCGACCCTTGCAGGGGTCGAGATCGCAAATTATCCCTTTACCACCATCAAGGCGAACAAAGGGATGGGATACCTCAGGAGCAAGGACCCGGGACCCGACCTTGCAGTAACCAGCGACCCGAACAATTCATATCTTATAGAAAATACCAGGTTCGTTCCCGTGGAACTGCTGGACGTGGCAGGCCTCGTTCCGGACGCACACTCCGGGAAGGGACTTGGAAATCGGTTCCTTGACGATCTCAGACAGGCAAGGGCCCTGGTCCATATCATCGATGTTTCGGGTTCGACCGATGTCGAGGGCAATCCGGTGAAGACCGGGACCTACGATCCCACGAAGGACATCTCCTTCCTCGAGAAGGAGATAGATCTCTGGTTCAAGGGTATTATCGATAAGGACTGGATCAAGATAAGCAGAATGTCGGAATCATCGCACACACCGATCGAGAAGCTCCTTGGTGAGAAATTGACGGGTCTTGGTATCACCATGCATCATATTCTTGATTCCATTGTTTCACTGGGACTTGGCGATCATCCGACGAGATGGACGCAGGATGAACTCTCTATGCTTACCAGAAAACTTAGAAAGACCTCGAAACCCATGATAATATCAGCGAACAAGGCAGACCGTGCCACGGACGGGCAGATCGAGGACCTGATCTCGTCAGCACGGGGATATATCGTTGTGCCTACCTGCTCGGAAGCTGAAATGGCCCTTAAAAGAGCTGACAAGGCAGGCCTGATAGAATATGTCCCGGGTGACAGCAATTTCAAGATAAATGATCGTTCCGGCCTGACATCGGCCCAGCAAAAAGGTCTTGAAAGTATCCAGAGTGTTCTCGACAGGTTCGGGTCCACAAATGTCCAGAAGGTTATGGAAACAGCAGCATACGAACTGCTCGATCTGATAGTAGTATATCCGGTCGAGGACGAGCACAAATTCACAGATAAGGATGGCAGGATACTTCCGGATGCTCATCTTGTGAAGAACGGTTCTACAGCCAGGGACCTTGCCTACAAAGTGCATACGGACCTCGGCGATCATTTCATCAAGGCGATAGACTGCAGGAGCCAGAGGACGATAGGAGCTGACCACATTCTTAAGGACGGGGATGTGGTCAAGATACATTCCAACGCATGAAAGGGTGCTATATTGAGATGCAGGATACTGGTCATTAGCGGCAATTACAAAACAGATGACGAGGGGGTCACGATCGAGTTATTTGGTCGTACCTCGGATAGCAGGTCCGCAACGCTGCTAATCAAAGGTTTTCACCCGTATTTTCACATCGTCGAACCAGGTGACGATGTCAAGGAAAAGCTTTCCAAGGACCCGATGGTCAGGAGTTTGGATGAAAGAACTCTCTGGTACAAAGGGAAGGACAGGAGATGTACCAAGGTCACCATCAAATATCCATTCAAGGTTCCC
>JAYEPK010000048.1:0-6087 GCA_034723935.1 Thermoplasmatota archaeon | reverse complement strand
GTGATCTCCATCTCATCCGCTCTCTTCAGGATCTCCATTATCTTCGTCTGTGTATCACCCGACAGCTTGAGCTCGGAACAGAACCTGGAGATGTAATCCTGTGGGGATGTGGGCATCAGTCTCAGGTCCAGTTCCCTGGACAGGAACCTGTAGGTCTTGCCGATCTCCTTCCTTTTGATCCTGGAGGCCGAGGCGATCTCGTCCAGGGTCCTCGGGACGTTGCACTGTCTGCATGCTGCATAGATGGAGGAGGCAACGACCCCTTCGATGGACCTTCCCCTGATGAGGTTCTTGTTGACGGCGTTCCTGTACACTACGGCTGCGGTCTCCTTGACATGTTTTGAGAGGCCTATCCTCGATGACATCCTTTCAAGCTCTGATAGGGCGAGTGACAGGTTCCTTTCCGATGCATTGGAGATCCTGATCCTTCTCTGCCATTTCCTCAGCCTGTACATCTGGGCCCTGTTCTTGGTAGATATCGATTTTCCGTAAGAATCCCTGTTCTGCCAGCTGATCTCAGTGGAAAGTCCCTTGTCATGGATCATCGGGGTCATCGGTGCGCCTGTCCTCGCTCTCTGCTCCTTCTGTGCAGAGTCGAAGGCCCTCCATTCCGGACCCATGTCGATCTGCAGGTCATTGATGACAATTCCGCACTCTCCACAGACAAGCTCCCCCCTCTCGTAATCCCTTACAAGATGCTCACTTCCACACTCGGGGCAGACCGTAAGCTCCTCGATCTGAGCTCTTTCCTTGTGTTCACGCTTCCTGCGCTTTTCAGACGATATGTCCTCTTTTTCCATGAGATACACCCATCAATTCGACCGTCTCTTTTTCATCCCATGTAAATCCCTGTTTATATGGTGGAAATAGTGTGCTTTTCATATTAATCCTGCTTGTTTAAGCTCTCTGGAAACCAGCTCAAGCGAGATCTCGACATCCTCGATCTTTTTTGCACCGGTGGAGACAACCTTTCCGCTTCCGAAGAGGAGCAGCACGACCTTTGGATCACCAACTCTGAAGACAAGACCCGGGAACTGCTCCGGCTCATATTCCACCCTTTCAAGTCCGAGAGTGAGCGCGATCGAATCCAGGTTAAGCTCCGCCTTGAGGTCGGATGTTGCCACTATGTTCTGGATCTTGATATCCGGATCTCCTGTCACTTCGATACCGATCTTTTCAACCTCGGCTAGAGCGGTATGAACGGACCTCTCCACCATCTCGACACTCTTTGCGCCTGTACACACGATCTTGCCGCTGGAGAATAGCAGAAGTGTGGTCTTCGGTTCCTTCAACTTGAAGATAAGGCCAGGAAACCTATCAGGGTTGTATTCCGCATGCTCGATCATCATCGAGATCTTTGGAAGGTCCAGGTTTCCCTGAGAAGATGTCGAAGCAACCATATTTTGAATGTTAATGTCCATAATATCATCCATCGATATATTTTCCCGAGGGGAGCCATCTCCAATACGTTACTTTTATAAAATACATATCATTGTTTTTGTATCTATCGATCGCACAGACACCAGATATTCGGAGGTTAGATAAGGCTTGAAACTGCAAACTTTATTTAGCCCCCAGTCATTTGAAGCCCGATGAAGATCGGTGTCATGGTGGATTTCGACGGGACCATCTCGGCCACGGATGCGTCCTATGCGATCCTCGACAGGTTCGCGGATGGTGACTGGCTGTCCATCGAGAAGAGGGCTTACGATCACGAGATATCGATACTCGATGCATTGAAGCTCCAGACCGGGATGATACGATGCTCCCCTGAAGAAGCGGAAAAATACCTGATCGAAACCATTGAACTCCGACCCGGGTTCAGGGAGTTCGCTGGATTCTGCGAACAGAGCGGGATACCGCTCGAGATATGTTCCGACGGGTTCGGGTGGTCCATTGAGGTCCTTCTGAGACACTGGGACCTTGATCGGATCCCATGGACCTCCAATCACACGGTTCCAGACAGTGAAGGCTGGAAGATAGAGTTCCGGCATAGAAGAGAGAATTGTCCCATCAACGCCAACTGCAAGTGCTCCCATCTGTGGAAGATGAGAGAAAGGGTCGACAAGGTCATATTCATCGGAGACGGCACGACCGATGAGTGTGTCTCCAGGGAAGCAGACATTGTTTTCGCCAGGGATAAGCTACTGGAACTATGCAAACAGAATGGTATTGACTGCATTCCCTGGACCAGGTGGGAAGAGGTACTGGGATACTTGAGGTCTTTCATTTTCTCATGGGGAACGGAGTTGAAGCAGGGAGCTTGAAATCCGCATCCTTTCCGGTGAGCGGGAGATCAACAGGACGCTTTTGAAGAGCCGAAATATGTGCTGCCTGCATGACCTCGACTGTGATCCTTCCGGGCTCCGCACCGACTGCGATCGGGATCTTACCGTCCGATCTCAGGACCTGAACTACGTTCTCGAACACTTTATCATGGTTCGACATGGAACCCTGATATCCCCCTTTGTAAGTGTTCGGAGGCTTTCCCGGAGGGATCTCGGGCTTCTCGACCCCTTCAACGTTCCATATCGAGAGTTCGTTCAGGTACTTTCCACCTATTTTCACGGAACCCTTTGTTCCGAGTACAGTGATGGAACCTTCCAGGTTCTTCTCGAAGATCGCGGTGGTATAGTTAAGAACGGCCATGGCACCGTTGTCGAAGAGTATCTTGACCGATCCCAGGTCCTCCGTATCTATGGATGGATGCTGGATATTTGACATTGATGCCTCCACTCTGACAGGTTTTGAGGATAACCAGAGCAGAAGATCGACGAAATGGGAGCTCTGGGTGAAGAGCGCTCCTCCATCTCTGTCCAGTGTTCCTCTCCAGTCCTCGTCGTCGTAATAGGACATACGCCTGTTCCAGAATACATCCGAGACTATCATGAAGATCTGTCCGAGGCCGCCTTTTTCCGTTATCCTCTTGAGGGCTGCGACGGGAGGGTTGTAGCGGTTCTGCTTGACAAGGAAGAATTTCATCCCCGTTCTCTTCTCCGCCTCGATTATCCTGTCCGCTTCCTCCAGATAGAGGGCCATTGGTTTCTCGGAGAGCGCATGCTTTTTCGCTTCCAATGCCTGGACCGACATCGTTGCATGCATACCTGACGGCGTGCAGATGTCAACCACATCGACATCATCGGCCTCCAGGACATCCTTGAAATCCGTACAGGACCTGCATGCTGCCTCTTTCCCTCCTTCTCTTGCTCTGTTCTCATTGATATCGCAGACAACAGTGACACTGGCACCCTTGGTATCCTTGAGGAACTTCACGTGCCTGCTGCCGATGTTTCCGTGGCCTACAACGGCGAACCTTACATTCTCCATCAGTAACACCTTGCCTTGGAATATGGCCTGCATACTTAAACTATTCATATACCTTCAGAAGGTCCTTTGCCTCGGCTTCAACGGAGAGCTTCTCTTCAACGGCTTTACGTCCGCGCTCTCCCATGATCTTCCTTCTTTCAGGATCCGCCAGCAGCTCGACCACTGCCTTTGAAATCGCTCCGGCATCCGCTTTGACGAACACACCGTTATCCCATTTGAGGAGATCCTGCATGTTCGGTTCATCCAACAATACAAGCGGAAGATCGCATCCCATGGCTTCCCTTATCGTTATCGATGCTTTACCCCACAATCCAAGATCGGCTGCTGAGTAGAGGCTGGAGAGCTCATCTGACCTCTTGAAGCCGGCAAACGATACTCCTTTGACCTTCATGTTCCGAAGCTTTTTTAGATAGGAACCGTCCCCCCGCCCGACAACAAGTAGTTTCACATCATCCCTTCCAAGCATCTCCACGGCCTCGATGAAAAGCTCGAGCCTCTTTGCAGTATCCAATCTGCCCGCAGTAACCAGGAGATATTCGTCTTCCCTGACGCCCAGCTCCTTTCGAACCTCCTTCCTGGCCTTTTCATCGAAGGAGAACTTCCGATGGTCCACACCGAGCGGTATCATGTGTGCGTTTCGATATCCGAAGAACTCCTCCAGGAACGTGACCGTCTCCTGGCAGATGGCAACGACCTCGTCGGCCTTCTTCAGGTTCTTCCTTGCAAAGGGGGCCCTGAAGAACCTGTAATCCTTGTCAAGAATGAAATTCCTGAGGTTCTTTGTCTGATCGTAGGTCGTCGAATACGCATGTTCATCGATGATCAGTTTGAAACCGAGCTCGTCCTTGACCCTGGCGGCCTTGTGTGTCCCCCACTGCCAGAGGCCGTGAGCGTGAACGACGTCCGGTCTCAAGTTCCTGAGATCTTCCTCGATCCCCCTGTATACAATGAAATCGTAGAGGATCTCGTAAATGGTCTTGTGCCTGTGGATCGTGAAGCCCTCGATCTCCTCGATGCCGAGAGGTCTCATCCTATCTTTGTAGGGGGAGCCGATATCAGCGAGCATCTTCTCGACATCGTTGAAGGGAAAGATCCTGTCGGAGGTGATCACGTGCACTTCATGTCCCAGCGCTGCTTGCTCCCTGGCGCTGTAGTACTCCTCGTAACCGAATTCGGGCTGGATATAGGAGACCACATGGGCTATCTTCAAAAGCTTATCCTCCGGAAAACGATCTGACCCCTTCTATCACGGCGGTCTGCTCCTCCTCGGTAAGAAGTGGATGCATGGGGAGGGATAGTATCTCATCCACTATCCGTTCGGTAACGGGGAGAACAGGTGCATTTTCGATGTAGGGCATTTTGTGTGTCGGGACCTGGTAATGCACACCCGTGGATACTCCAAGTCCATTCAGATGCTCCCTCAGTTCATCTCTTCTCTGTGACCTTGCAACATAAAGATAGTAAACATGTTTGGCCCAGTTCTTCTGGGCCGGAAGTTCGAGATCATCTATCCCTTCCAGTTCCCTGGAATACCTCTTCGCGATCTCCCTTCTCCTTTCAACCCATTCGTTCATGTGTTCGAGTTGGATACTGCCGACCGCGGCAAGGATCTCGGGCATTCTCATATTGAAACCCGCCATCGAAGAAACGTTCCTCTCCCCTGTATGCCTGCCGTGGTCCCGGAGGGCAAGAAGGAGTTCGTGCAGCTTCTCGTCATTGCAGGTAATCATCCCCCCCTCTCCTGCAACGGTCACCACTTTCGATGGGAAGAATGAGTAGCAGGTCATATCGCCGATGGAACCGACATCCGTTCCCCTGTACTGCGATCCGTGTGCCTGGGCGGCATCTCCGATCAAGGGGATCTCTTTTTCCTTCGCTAAATCTTGTAGCTCCCCCATATCCGCAGGATGGCCGTAGATATGGACCGGGACGATACCTGCTGTTTTCTCATTCACTGCCTCTCCCACCTGCTGCGGGTCCATTGTGAAGGTTTCGGGGTCTATGTCCACGAAGCGTGGTCTGGCACCGTAATGCCAGAATCCGTTGAGCGTTGCGATGAATGTGTGTGAAGGCACGATCACCTCGTCTCCGGGTCCCACATCAAGGGCCTTGAAGGCGAGCATGAGAGCCGTGGATCCCGATGAACAGGAAACAGCAAATCTGGACCCGACAAGTTTCGCGAACTTCTCTTCCATCTCTTTGGCCCTGGGTCCCTTGACATATCGTCCGCTCTCGAGAACATCGATAACGGCTTTTTTTATCTCATCGTCAACGTACATCCTGTTCAGCGGAACCTTCATTGAAACCATTCCTCCTTGATGGCGGAGACATCGATGTGGTCCACCGATGCAGCCTCCGCACATCTCCTATCCGTATCCGAATTACCTATTAAAACGGCTTCCCCAGGTTTGCATCCAAGCGCATCCAAAGCAAGGAACAATCCCTCAGGGTCCGGTTTCACCCTGTTGACCTTGTCTACGGATATGATGGGGTAGAATCCCCAGCTGCCGACAACCTTCTCGATGGTCGAGGATGTGTTCAGGGAAAGTACAGCGCATCTCATACCTTTTGCCGTTCTCCATCTTGCGGCAGCTTTTCCGGCGGGGACAACTGTTCCGGGGAGCCCTTCCATCTCGAACTCGTTCTGCACCTCTATCAATCTGTTCCTGGACCCGTAGACGTTCCCGGACCATTCGTAGGCCTCTTTCAAAGTTGAAAAGACCCCAACATGTCCGAACTGACGGCCCACGCTGGAAAGTT
>JAYEPK010000047.1:0-6106 GCA_034723935.1 Thermoplasmatota archaeon | reverse complement strand
CTCCTTGGCAATGGCGTTCAGAGATACCTTGGTCGTCATTTTCTCGATAACCGATCTTATTATCTGCTTTGCGATCCTTTCCTTCATACCCCATCTGGCCAGATCACCCATCAGAGACCTCACATAGATCCCGTAAACATCATTGGGAATGCTTCCACCGGATACAAGATGTTCTATGGGGACCGGTATACCTCCCGATAATAGATAGGAATCTAGCCATTTATCCAATTCCCTTGAATAGACCGAATTCAATCTTTCTATCGATCCGTCCATTTTTCCATTTGATAGATCCTTGATCATTCTGATCCGATCTTCCGAATGCAATGAAAGTATCTCGGATAGGTCTTTCGCAAGCTCCTTATCCACGGTCCCAATATACTCGGAAAATTTCATGGGAACAAGTATCTTGTTCAGGATATGCCCCGATCCTTCTCCTCTTCTCCCGGGAAGCCTCTCGACCGATTTTTTTATATCAATGGAATGGGAACCGGTGAGGATGAAGGTATGGTCCTTACCCTTTCCCGTATCCCTCAGATACTTGATCGCTTTTTCCCAATCCCTGACATTGGTGATCTCATCGATCAATATCTTTCTCCTTCCTTTCACACCGAACCTATCAGCTATCTTTTCATATAGAGCGATCAATTCCAGAAGTTCTTCTTTTTTATCAATGAGATCCGAGGAGAAATAGAAGATCGAATAAGGATCCGCCCTCTTTTTTATAAGTTCATACCTTATCAGGTTTTTCAATAACGTTGTTTTTCCAACCTGTCTCGGTCCTCGCAGAGTATATACCAGACCTTCCTCGAGATGAAAACACCTCTTCATCCTCGGTTCCCATTTGATACTAGCACCATCAAATTTCTTGACCTTGGGGTCATGGAAAATGTTTTCCCTTCCCCTCCACCAGGGGTTCTGGTCGAAGAGATCTTCTTCATTCATGAGCAAATAAATGACCGGTTTTTTATATAAGACTTGTCACTGAAATGACCAGTTGTTTATAAATGACTTGTCAATTGAATGACAAGTTGATCGAAAAAGGTGATCATGATCAAGGCTTTTCAAGGCCCCAGAACGGACCGTTATACTCCTTTTCCTCGATTATCGGTATGGATGAAGGTTTGAAGAGATGCCTCCATGCATCCGGTGGAGGCTCTATCAGTCCGGGCTCAATATCTCTCGCGAGCTCCCTTTCAACGGGAACAAGATCACTTCCCCGGTACCGGCATTTCTTGCATCTCAGTCCCTGACCTTTTCCCATGGACTCCGTTGCTCCACTGCATTTGGGGCATCTCGGGTGTTCCATGACCGTATTTCTTCCCAGCTCGAGGACCTCTATCTTCTCGAGATTGATGGTCCTGTGTGGTACATTATCCGTTCTGACGCTCCCCCAGATACGGCCCCTGTCTCCAGCGAGAAGGCGTGAGAGAAGCTTTCTGAAACCTTTTGTGGGCTCGTATGCCGCAATGTCAGCAGTGTTTCCCTCCTTATCCCTGCATCCTGTTATCAAATGCCCTCCTGAGATATACTCGGGAGTTCCAGAGATCGTGACCTCCGTTGTTATCGAGGAGAGGGGCTCTGCAAAGGAAAGATCATCGATGCTTTCGATATGGGCATCCGTATGCTGGTTTGTCTTCCACAGCACCCACCGCTCAAATCCCACGACCTTGACCTGCCCTAGCGCCTCCAGTGTATCCCTTGGGTCTATTCCCCTGATGCCCAGGATCACCGGACATGGAGAATGTGGGATACATACAGGATCTCCATCTTTATCGACATTGAAGAAAGTGCCAGGATGGTTCAAGGACGCATCTCTCAGGGACATTGCATCCACTGACCTCTTCCTTTCCTTGACCGCTCCCGGTCTGTAAAGGATCGCCTCGAACGTGTGGGCTTTGAGGTCCGCTCCAACAGCTGCCAGAGCCCCGATCACACCCATTTTGTTCTTCCAACCTCGAGAGTATGCCCCATTGGCCTCTGCCACGTTCAAGGCATCATCAACATCAATGATCCTGTGGAGTGTCCTGTGGTAAAATGATCTCAGATCATCACCGATCTCTCCCTTGAGAACTACCATACCCGGATTGGTCTGGGGATCATCGAAAACAGAAAGTTCTTCGATCACTTTCTCAACTTCCCCTATCAAGGCTTTTTCAACATCCCCCGGACCTTCATATCCCAGATATATGGCCCCGTTACCGCGGGTCTTCCAGGGGACGTTCGGATTCAGTCTTACAAGTTCAGGATAAGAGATCAATTTGACATCGAGCGTTGAGATCCGTTCAAGAAGAACAGCTCCAAGATATGTGGTACACATGCCAAGATCGGCGGAATCGGTTGAATCGATGCCGATATGATAACTGATCAATCTCCACCACCATCAAGGTCTTGTCTCACAGCGGTCATCATGAGTGGAAGAAGTATCGTTGCATCCCCTTCAACCGTAATGTGCGGAGCGGTCTCCTTCAGTTTTCCCCATGAGATGGCCTCTCTCATCCTTGCACCCGAAAGGGAACCATCCCATTCCACCGCGGTGGTAATGTAAACCGCATGATCGAGGCCGTCCCTGAACTGGTTCCACCATATCACATGATGCTTTGAAATGCCTCCACCGATCATCAGGGCGCCCGTCTCCTTTGCATCGAACACAATATTCGCGAGTTCCTGCTCGTCCTTGAAGAGATCAAGCTTCATCTCAGGGTGCGTCTGCCTCCACATCCACAGTTGGGAGCCGAAGGCACCGTCGGTGGGACCGGGCAGGAAAACGGGAATATCGTTCTTTGCCGCCCAGTAAGTGATGGAGGACTCATCGTCCAGTCTCTTTCCCACCTCATGCACTATCTCCCGTGTGGAGAACTCCCTCTGACCCCCTTCCCATATGTCCTCCATGAACTCCCTCATCTTCTTCTCCAGAATTAATCCGTAGGAATCGATGGGGATCAGGATGTTCCCGAGACGGTGAACACCCTGATGATAGAGCTCCGTATCGTCCATCTCGAAGGATCCATGATGATATTTCTTCCATATCCTGGCCAGGTCATGGTCCAGGGTTCCGCTTGTTGTAATGATGCAGTCAACCCACTTTCTCTTCACCAATTCTTTTATAACCCCTCTGCAACCGGTGGATATTATACACGCCGGGAACGATAGGAAAGTGTAACATTGATCGGTTGTGATCATGTCCTTCACTATGGAAGCAGCCTCGCTCAACTTCTTGGCGGTGAATCCACCACCTGCTCCGAACTGCAAAAGGAGGTCCTGCACGGTTTCCGCGGTGTTAATGTCAATATCCTCCACGGGGGGGGTTTCAAAGTCGCTTTTCATGGGGACCATATCAAGAGGGTCTGATTTGAACATTGCCATCGAGATATGATACTACGGGGAAAAATAAATTCTACTCAAAGAAGGATTTGGGGAAGATGAACGATCATATTGACGGCCTAAGATTGATGCTTCTCGTGATAGCCGTCCTGCTCCGGATCAACGGGTTGGTTTTCATATACCTGAAGAGGAAACATATCTGGACAGGGCCAGCTCTGGTCCTTGATCTGTTCTCCCCTATCCTTGCTCTAATTACGGTGTCCATCGTTGCCTCGAAGAACTATCCGGAACTGAAAAGAACAAGCACGATCTGGCCAGCCATCATTCTTATCGGGGCCTTTCTCCTTTCACAGTTCTTCGCCGGAGCTTCCTTTGTAGGTGCTATCTTTGTAATGGGGCTAGTTATCCCTGTTGGAAGAGCGCTTGGACCAGGAGCCAGTGTTTCTGGTTTTTCACCACTTTTCCTCCTTACGGTCCTCTCCCTCTATTCGATCGTGCTTCTCTCCATATTGAGAACAATTGACCCGAAGCTCGACATGAAAAAGCTGATCCATGGGAAAAGAATGCTTTCGACCACGGCCATCATCTATCTTCTCCTGCTCCCGATGATGGGGGTTGTCTGGCTTTTCGGTGTACTTCTCGAAAATTCCGGTTTGAGCCCCGCAACAAACCCGTTTATGGAATTCGATGGAATCTTCGAAGGAGCTGTCGTGTTCATCGCGATAGTTGTACTTGCCCCCTTGGTCGAAGAGACCTTTTTCAGGGGGCATCTGTTCAAGTTGTTCGAGGAGAAACTGGGAGGGAACCCTGCTGTTGTTCTGACAGCGATCCTTTTCGCACTCATGCATTTCAGCCTGGTTATGTTCCTCCCGATACTTATCATGGGCTTTATGATGGGATGGGCCAGGAAAAGGACCGGGTCAATCATCCCATCTCTTGTCTTCCATTTTGTAAATAATCTAACTGCTTTCTTTCTTGTTGCCTTCGGGAGTGGGTGAGGTCGGTTGCAAGGACTTCAGGACCAGGACGATGCCGACCATTGCAAGTGCTCCGAAAAGTATTGTTAAGAGACAACACCCGTACGGGAAGAATGGGATGCCATCGATCTTGTCTGTCAAGCCGAACTTTCTGAAAGGCTGTGCCCTGAGAAGCCATAGGAAACCCGTTACGACCATCATAGAAGAAATAGCAGCCAGAGCGGCTCCTCCGAAGAAGAACATCTGGGGTTTATCCATTTTCTTTCCCTTACCCTTCTTCTTGTCCTTTTTCTTCTTTGGTTTGGGTTTCTCCTCCTCTTCATCCTCTCCCTCTTCTTCCTCGGGGTCTTCTTCCTCCTCTTCAGGCCCCTCTTCTTTCTTCTTGTCCTTTTCCTCATCATCGAGACCGAAGAGATCCTCTTCCTCCTTCTCTTTTTCCTCCTCATCCTTCTCTTCTTTCTTCTCTTTCTTTTCCTCTTTCTTATACTTCTTCTCTGACTTTTTTTTCTTCTTCGCCATGTTGCTCCCCGGTCAAGGTATTGCCAAAGAAGGATTAAAAGATGTCCATGGAAGTGGGTTTCATTGAAAACCGTTAAATACGTACGACATTCATGCGAAGGGGATGAGGAAGGGACCGGTTTTTTTGGGAATTGGGGTAGTTCTGATCCTGGTTTCGATACCCACAGCTTTCGCTTTGACACTTTACGATTCAAGAGAAGTGCCAAAGAACGATTTCATCGAGGACTATAATGATGATGGCAGTTACTATTATACCTTCAAGGATATCGGTCCGGGAACCATCACAATAAAAACCAGATCGGTGTTCCTTGCAACCGGTGAACTGCAGATCAGACTCGAGGATTCCCAGGGCAGGATCATAAGATCCAGTGAAATGGGGGTCGGAAGTTTTCTTGGGAACGAACTCGAGATGGAGATCGACAGCAGGGGAACCTACACGTTATATCTCACTATCGAGGATGAAACCGGATACACGAACTTCGATGCCACATACACCTCCAAGAACTCGAACTTCGGTCTTTTTACCTTCATACTCGGTTTTCCACTGTTCCTTCTCAGCGGTCTGATCTCATTGATAGTGGGGATCGTCCTGATCGTTCGTTTCAAGAGAACAGGATCCGAGAAATCTTCCAAGAAGAGCATGAACGACATCTACTACGAGACCGTCGAGGACTACTACGATGATCCTAACGAATCAGTAGATTCGCCTAACCTTCGTGGAAGTGTCCACGAAGATCCTGACGGATCGGAATATCCATACAACCTTCGCGAAGAATACGATCATGATCGGTCGTACAGGTCTCGTGGATGGTCTTATTATGACAATAGAAGGCACCCCTCACACAGACCCCCTGAAAGGTCGTACTATGATTATGAATACGGTGAACCGGTCGATAGAAGAAGGGAACCAAGGAGAAGAAGATACGACGACGGACCGCCCGTAAGAAGTGGCAGGAGAAGGAGACCTCCGAGAGAGGGGAGAGAAGAGGAACCACCTGCCAGGAAGAAACAGCCCCGTAAACCAGAAAGATCGGCTCCTTCGAAAAAGAAGGGTAAGAAGAAACAAGGCTCTCCGGAGAAGAAAAAGAGAGCCGTAACAGGTAAAAGCTCCCCTTCAAAGAAAAAAGGATCGAAGAGGAAGAAGCTAAACACCGATATCCTCGACGAGATGGAAGAGATCTGACATCGGTTTCCCTGGATCGAGTTTTATAACATTCTCTTTCTTTGGCAGTGTCATGGAGGGTCGGGCGATCAAAAGTGGTATCACAGAAGAAGAAATGATATGATAT
>JAYEPK010000046.1:0-1304 GCA_034723935.1 Thermoplasmatota archaeon | reverse complement strand
GTTGTCAGCATGATGGAGAATACGATATCCCATGTTGTCAAATTATTTCAGACCATTATGCAGGATATTGAAAAACAGCTCTTCCACTATATCTTCGGCAACAATATGAATGGGACCTCCCGGAAGGTCAAGCTCCAAGGATATTTTCTTGCTCTGAAATAATTTGACAACATGGGATATCGTATTCTCCATCATGCTGACAACTTCAATGGTCTTTGTCTTGACCTGTCTTGTATCGATGTTTGCAAGGAAGATCACGTTCTTCACAAGATGCATGGACCTCTGGACAAGTTCCTCTGCGGTCTCGAAGGCGATGCTACCATTCTTATCATCGAGCCCCTTGATCCTTGACAGCTGGAGAGCTGTACTGATCCCCTGATGGAGGTTGCCAATATCGTGGCTCAGAAGATCAAGATAGAACTCCGATCTGTTCCTCTCGTTCATGAGCGCACGTTCTGCACCCTTCTCCTTGGAAATATCGCGGTAGATAGCATATACACCGATCTGCCCGTCCTCTGTAAAAATGGGAGAACTTGTTAAACTGACATCGACCAGGGATCCGTCCTTCTTCTTCCTCAGGACATCCTCTCTCATTCGCATCCCTTTGATTGAATTCATTGTCAGCCGGACAGCATATTCCTTGCTTTCAGTGGGAACAATAAAATCATCCACCATCTGACCCAGGCATTCCTCTTCCTTGTAACCGAACATGGTCGTGAATGCCTTGTTGATCCGCTTTATCAATCCATCATTGCTAATAAGTATCACAGCTTCCGGTGAATTTTCGAACAGGTTCTGGAAGTATGCCGATCTCACAGCAAGTTCGGATTGGACATTCTTCAACTCCCTGATATCAGTGAAGATCGCCATCAATCCGTCATATCTTCCACCCTGGAAATTGGGTATGCCGCTAACAAGGGCTGGCACCCTGGACCCATCACTTCTCAGAAGTTCTATCCCGTAGGAATCGCTCACCCCCTCCTCTCTTCTAAGATCTGCTTCTTCCACGACACCATGGTAATCGGGCGCAACGATATCCTTCCAGTGGGAACCTCTCAAGAACCCTGCTGGACTTCCTACCAACTTTGACATTGCGGGGTTTGTGAACTTTATGTGACCGTCCTTCCCCTCGATTATGATACCATCGGTCATGTTGTTGACAAGTGATTCATTGAACTCCTTGAGTTCCTTTATCTGAGATTCGATCTTCCTCTTGTTATCGGACGCGAAGAGGACCGAGACGTGGTCGGCTATCTCGTAGGCTACCCTTTTCTCTCCCATGGTCCATTCTCTGTTCACTCCGA
>JAYEPK010000045.1:0-6116 GCA_034723935.1 Thermoplasmatota archaeon | reverse complement strand
GATAGAGGTACTGAAAGATATTGGTTCACCTGTTGATGGGGTGATCGTACTGTCGGACAATGGACCTATCCCTGTGGATACATCTATCAAAGATCTGACTTCCATTGTCATTATCAATGTAGCCTCTGGAGGTTAGGATATGCAGGGAAAGGTAGGTCTCTATTTCATTGGAACAGCTGGATGCGGAAAATCAACCATGACCGCTGCGGTGGGGCAGTGGATGATCAACAACGGGATGTCCATCCAGACATTGAACCTGGATCCGGGTGCAGATGTTCTTCCTTATGAACCTGATATAGATGTCAGGGACTGGATAACCCTTGGAGACGTGATGGAGGAATACGGTCTGGGTCCCAATGGCGCACAGATCGTGGCCGCTGATATGCTGGCCATTTACAAGAACAGGATCGTAGAAGAGATCGAGGAAAAGGATTTCCAGTATCTTCTGATCGATACTCCGGGTCAGCTGGAGTTGTTCTCTTTCCGGGAAGCAAGCAAGGAGGTCGTACATGGTCTCATAGAGGGCGAGTCATTCCTGGTCTACCTCATTGACCCTTTCAATGCCAGAACACCATCCGGTTACATGAGCCAGATAATGCTCTCGAACCTGACGAAGCTGAGGTTCCATATACCTGCCGTTGATGTGATATCGAAGTATGATATGGTTGAACCGGAGATAAGGAAGAACCTTGACAGATGGCAGGATTATCCCGAAAATCTTCTTGACGATCTCATGCAGGAATCATCAACTGCATCCAGTATGGGATCTGAACTGTCGGTTGGTTTGTTCAAGGCAATGGAAAGCATGGGACTATTTACAAGGCAAATCGATGTCTCCTCTGCCAATGGGGACGGATTGTCCGATCTGGTACAGAAAGTACAATTGATGTACGGGGATGGAGAGGAAACTTCCTGACCCGTTCATTAACACGGAAAGCAATCAATTGTTCGACATTTATTCACAAGGCGAGGATACAGATGAACTACCCCGAAAGGACCATGATAGAACTCCTTGACGGCCATGTAGGATCCCTTGATACGGGGGGGAGAACGGAGGCTAGAGAAAAGGCGGTGTCACCATGTTCGGAATACACGAGATACACTGTAGAAGGAGTTTTCAAGGATCCGTATTCCAACCTTTCTGTCATACTTGACATCCATTCGCTTGGTTTTCTCTTTTCCGGTTCCGGATTGAAGGACCCGAAATGGTCAAAAGTACTTGGTTACGGGATGGGGATGATCGGGGCCGAGACAAGGGTCCATATCCACAAGAATGGAAAGTTCGTTATAAGAAGGGCGATGGACCAGGATGACGCTGAGAGATGTTCCAAAGGGATAGCTTCCATCCTCTGGCCGACAGTATTCTCCACCAGAACGGATAGGTTCAACTGGTCTATCATGAGGGAAGCTGCATGGCACGATCTGAAAAACAAAGATCTTGAAGGTCCGATGATAACGTGGCCTTTTTCGAATGTAGGAGATCCCGAAGAAATTGTAGCAGGAATGATGGAGAAGTTCAGAGAGCTGGATGGAGAACATCTTGAGGACCTCAGGAACAGGATAACAAATGGACTGTTCGCGGAAGGAAAGGAATTGGAAGATATTCTTGAGGTGGCTTCCGGGATGAGGAGAAGTAACGCTATGGACCTTCGAAAGATCATGGTCAATGAGGAACCGGGTACGGATATCTCGAAGGCGATAGGTACCTTCCATCTCTGGATCGATATCGGCTTGTCCCATCTCGAGAAACTGGCGGGAGAGCTTGTCAAGGAAGGGAAGGACCTGAGCCATGTAATGGAAATCGCCAACGGTTTCTGGTCAGAGAGCTGGTCAGGATGGAAGGAATTGTGCAAGTTTGTTGATGGGGGCAAGATGATCGACATTGTTGGTGTGCATTTCCTTCTTGGGCCAGTATGTTGTCCTGATAAGCACACCAGGGACAGAAATCAACAATAATGATTAAGGGGATTAACCCCAAGGACATAGAACATGAGGTGATGATCTGAGCTATACCAAGACCGAACGTCTCAAGAAGGAGCTTGAGAACGCAGTATCTGAATCCGATTTCGAATTTGCGCTCGAGGTAATAGAGGATATGCTCAACATTGAGCCCGATAACAACAAGCACTGGAACTCGAAAGGTGTCATTCTTGCAAAGCTCGACAGGATGGATGGATCGATCTCGGCCTTTGACAGGGCACTGGAGATAGATCCCAAGGCTCCCAAGTCCTGGTATTCGAAGGGTGTTGTCCTCATGGACAGCGGAAGGATAAGAGCAGCCCTGGGATGCTTTTACAAGACCCTTGATATCGATCCGGTATTTGAAAAAGGAAGGGAAAGGTTCCTCAAATGTCTGGACGAACTGGCGTCCCAGATACAGATCAATGATGCAGAAGAACATTTAACCGAGGATAAGTGGATCACTGGCCCAGGTGAACCAAAAGCAGAGATGGAGGAAGAAGAAGGACCCGACAGCGAACCTGTTCCACCTCCGCCTAGAATGAAGAAGAGAAAAGGCTCATTTCTTGATGATGAGATGTTCAGTGATGAGGAAGAAGAGGAGGAATATGACGAGGAAGAGGAGGAATGGGAAGAGATCGATGAAGAGGATGATGAGGACTGGGGGGAAGAGAAAGGAGAAGGGGAATTCTCTTACATCACATGCAGGTGCGGGGCAAGGATACCTGTAACCTCCGATGAACGACCGTACAGGTTCGAATGCGAGGACTGTGGAAGGTCCGGAACGCTGAAATGATCATTTTCTCTGATGCGAGTACCAGTGCAGGAGAAGCTCCATCGGTGTCGTGGAGAGTATGAGGAACACCTCCATATCATCACCGACATCCTGAACAATGTTCACACCCCAGATCAATCTGGCATTGGGTCTTATCCTTTTCCTCAGGACCTCGGATGCAACAAGGGAATCCTCCAGGGTAAGCGCCTTCGATCCTACCACGTTCACCAGTGCCTTTCTGACAGTTGAAAGCTCGATGTCGCACAGACGATTGGAAAGTGCATCCTTTACTGATGTTTCCGCAGGTCTTCCACCGGGTCTTGCAGCTCCCCAGGTCATGACGAGTATGGAACCTGCCCTTGATGTTACAAGAAGATCGGCCTGGTCCAGGTTGATAACACCCGAGCTGAAGGTCATCTGAGCAAGATGTCTTATCAGATGTGCTATGTCGATATAGTTTCCTGAACGGGTAATGTTGGGGGAAAGTGCTGTGATACCGTGAAATCTCATGCTGAGATCAAGGAATTCCCTGTTCAGATCCTCCACTTCCTTTATGTCCTTGAACTTGCCTCTTTTTGAAATGAAGCAGATAGAGAACGCTTCCTTGCTGATTATCCTTGAGGAAAAATATGAGGCGATGGTAGGACTCTCCCTCAAGGGGGATGACAAGAAGGAAATGACAAGGTCCCCTCTGGAGATATTTTCCTCCAGCCGATCAACAAGTTCGATCTCCGAGGGTTTGAGTATGTGTGGAGAGACCCGGTTCTTTACGGGATCCCTGATACCGGAGAGCGAACCGTATATCAACCTGTCCTCATCCAGTACCTCACCTTCATCGATCTCTTCCTCATTCCATTCGGGGACGAACTTTCCCAATGTCGAATAATCGGTCATCTCGTATGTCCTGTAGAGGATCTCGTAGGGCGCTCCTTCAAGGATGGTAACTATGTGATCAAGCAAGCGATCGGAATGATGGTCGAAGGAGACAAGGAATATACGTTTCATTATCTCACCTACATCCATTTGTCAAGGGTTGTGGTTACCTTCTGTTTTGGCCCGTTATCTTTTTTTTGCGATATCCCACCCTGCATTTCATCTTCATCGTCCATCGGTCTATCGTCCGTATCCCTGTCACCATCAAATGGATCGAAGAGGGATGTTTGCTGAATTCCGGAAAGCAGCTCTTTTTCGGAGATGCCGAAGACCTCTGTCACCCGGGACAGGGTGGATGATAATCTTTCGGAGTAATACTGCAGATCCGGTCCATGTTCAAAATCCCTTCCGTCTATGTAGGGCTCAACTCTCTGGGGTTTTACCCTGGCATCGGTAACTATCCAGGAGACCTTCATTCCGGGAACCAGTTCGAGACCGTGTTTCCTCGCTTTCCTGAGAGCCTGGACGTTTGCCATTGAGTCGGGGTTCTTGTACTTCCGTACGATCTTTTCTTCCTCGACCTCCTGGATCGATCTTGAGATTACAAGTTTCTCCACAGGGACCTTCCCTTCTCTAAGATCTTTTATTGTTTCTTTTGCAAGGTCTGTTGCCCTGTCCTCCTGGTCATCGAGAAGGAGTTCGAACATCTTTTCAAGGGTCTCGCTCTGAAGATCGAAGGAATCGGTCCTTCTCATCTCGTAACCCCTTACTACCATCTTCTCGGTTGGCCACACGACCTTTCCAACGTACCTCTTCTTCTTGCCATGGGTGAAGAAAGAATCGAAGACCTTCTCGAACTCCAGGACCTGGGCGCCGGAAGAGAACCTTGAAGAAAGCTCTTTCCCGAAGGCAATGGTTCCGTCCATATCATCGTAAGGAGATCTGATGAAGATAGAATCCGTGTCAGAATATATAACATCGAGCTCCTCCGAAACAAGTGTGTCGATGATCCCCATTATGCTTTCCCTGGCATAAGCTGTGATGGATGAACCGATCGACCTGTCCGTGAAGCGGTAGAAAAAAGATGCAAATACACCGTAGAAGGAGTTCATAAGGACCTTCAGTGCTTCCTGAAGGCCGTTGTAATATCCGATGTCTTCTTCCGTATCCGCCTCTTTCATTGACCTCTTTGCCTGCTGTCTTTCGTCCATCAACTTTTTCAGGATCTCGGGAAGAAGGCCTTTTTTTCGTTCAGGTCTCAAAAAGTTCACACCGGGTAATGGAGAATGGATGGTGTCATCCTCTTCATCTGTCAGTGTCGTGAAGCAGATGTTCTTATCGATCATGAGAGAAGGGTACATTGATCTGAAATCCAGCACAACGACCTTGTGGTAAATACCGGGCTTGATAGAATGTACGTAGGCACCCTCGATCTTTGATGTCTTCTTTTCATGTCTTGTAAGCGGTATGCCAATATTCCTGGTATCAGCTTCCCTGATCAGGATGGAGTCAATGAGGTTCGATGTGGTTCCGCTCAGGACATCCGTCAGAGGGAGCTTTGCAACATACGCGAGATCTATGCTCTTCTTGATCGCCATGGTCCTATCCAGGATGCGGAGTGCAAGCTCTGCATCTTTGAGACAGTATTTTATCACATCCTCCCTTCTGTTCGCCCATTCCTCCTCGATGATCGAAGTATCAATATCGTCCTTGCCCTCTCCAAGGAGAAGGGTAGCAACCGATTCAAGTGTCTCTTTTTTTGGTCTGAAGGTCTTCTTTGCCTGCCACCAGGCATCGACGATGATCCTTCCTCTTGATCTCCATGAGCGGTAACCCTTGCTATCAATATTCGACCCGTCCCGTCCCATTGAAAGCCCCTCGATGCTGAGAAGCTTTGCTCTTTTCAATATGTGGGGGATGTCATAACCATCGATGTTGTATCCGGTGATGATGTCAGGATCGTGCTCCTTAACAGCTTTTTCCAGCCCCTCGATCATCAGATCCTCCCTTTCCCCCGGATCATCGATGTCCGGTGGCGGAAGTATGCTGAAGTTGTTCGTCCCCTCCCCATCCTTCAAGGGCAACCAGGCAACCGATATGCCTACCATGTAGAGCTCTCCTGACCTGATGGAGTTCTCAATATCGAATGAGAGGACCTTCAGTCTCTGTTTGAACGGTTCACAAGATGCGACATCTCTTACGGAAAGGACGATATCCGTGGAGTAGTCTTCATCGAGCACCTGCTCCCCCTCGACCTCGATGAAGGTGCCGAGGTCCATATCGTAGAAGTATCGAAATATGAACGGTATGTCGGCAGCCAGCACATCGTAACCTCTTTCTTTGTAGTAGTTCCGGTATGCGGGAACCTTGAATGGATATTTGATGGTGACCTTGGTACATCTCCTGTCCTTCCCTTTGTACCAGAGAGTTCTTTCATCCAAACTCCTGACCATCGGGTCCTTGGAAAGCTTTTCCTTGACATCGTCGAACCAGGTGACGATGTCAAGGA
>JAYEPK010000044.1:0-6117 GCA_034723935.1 Thermoplasmatota archaeon | reverse complement strand
CTTGAAAGCAATCCCGATGCCAGGGTTTCAATGTAGTTATTCTCATTGATGAATACGGATTCCACTCTCTCGAATACGGCCGTATCATCGCTATGCCCCCTTGCATCGAACATCTCCCCCATTATACCGGATGCCTCTTCCGTCATGTATGGTTCGTAGATGTCCTCGACACAGATATGAACGGGTACATAGATAGAGGAACAGGGATAGCAGGTATACCAGAATGAGCTCATTGTTTCGGGATGGTTCGTTGGGATCTTGAATATTGAAACGGACTCGCAGTTCCCGGACCTTGCCTCGCACATGGGTCTGAGCCCTCCGATGTCCCCTTCATGGAGCCTGCTCCAGCTCATCATATGGGACTCTGTGATGTTGCCGTGTTCCTTCATCACCCTGCTCTCCATCCGATCCTTCCATTCCAGATAATGATAGCATAGCGAAATTCGGGCCCGGGGCAAAGGGCCGTTCCTTATCTCCTTCAACCCTACCCGGAAACCAGATAGGGTTCCCACCTCGTCAAGCCCCAGTTCCAGTGGTTCACTGTTCTCATGTACCGATCGGACACGAACATTGTCATCGTTGATATCCTCCACGATAATGCCGTACGCACATCCTGGGCCCAGCTTAACGGTCTCTCCCTTCCTGACCCAACCATCGAAAGTTGAACCGAAATGCGGGGCATACAGATAACGCTCTTGGGTTGCAGTTTCCCACAACTTGACAGCGTAGTTCGTCCTGACATATATGTCATCTATCTCTTCCACAACAGCTTCTTTGGCATTTGCCTCGATGACATATGCATGGTCAGGGCCGACCACGTAGAGCGCTTCCCCTTTCTCGGTCGCATGAAGGTCGTATACGGCATCCAGAAGCAGTTCAACTGCAGTATCCTCCGAGGCCGCAGTCTGGTATCCATACCTGAGCCAGTCGAAATCGTCCCAGGCATACCGTGACGGATTGCAGTATAGGAGGTTGATATCATTGTCACCGTAGGATATTCCCTTGTCCGTAAGGGCCATGCCGGCTTTCATGATATCGGGTGGTGTGTCCCCGGACGTCGCAACACCTATCACCCTGTTGGTAACGGTGAAATCCATCGGCTCGCCTGTTGTCGGATGGTGGTATGTATATTCATATCCCGGTTCGCAAATGAAGAGGACCTGTTCGCCGGGCCTGCTGGGATCGCGTATCTTCATGTGAAGTGTGAATTCACCAGGCGTTGCCTCGCCCTTTGCTATTATGGACTTGCATTCGAGTTTGTCATTGTTCAATGGAACAGGAAGATCGATCGGATATGCGTTGCCACCCTCGATGGCCTGGCCGGGGACCGCAATAACGAGAATACATAGGAACAGAACCGGAAAAAGAATGTATGCTGACCTCATGTTCTATACTCCTGAACAATAGTATATCGCCAGATAGATTTAATAAACTTACTTGTGACCAGGTATCATGAGTGCAATGGAAAGGATATTCATCATGATGGGAGCAATCCCATCACGCACGTTGGCAAGTTGGTAGAATTCATCACGGGATCCTGATGAATGAGAAACTACGAGAAACCCATGTCCTTGAGAGAATCCTCCCACATCTGGTTCTCACAGGCCCATTTTATATCTTCATTGGTCTTATCCAACATGCCTCTATCCTGCATCCATTTTAGAAGCTTTCTTATGACCCGAGGGCACCTTTTCAATACGAACTCCTTTCCCCAGTTCACTTTCCTTGGAATGAAATAATCAAGGAATTCACCGACATTTTCGAATATGTAGGTATGTTCATATATATCGATGAAGGTCAGATCCTTTTTATGAGCATCCTCGTATGCTTTACTGCTATCATCAATATAATTCCAGGCATATCCATCGAGACAATCTTCAAACAGCTCGATGATCTCCTCGTAATCCTTATATGTTTTTTCAGAAAGCCTCTCCTTCTGTTCTTCAAGGAATTCCTTGAAAACCTGTTTTATGAGCATAATAACACACCTTCATTCCCAATATAATATCTTCAGGTCATTGTGATCGAACGATCCTTTTTATTATCAGTTCATTATGTTGGCCGGTCTATTCCCGGACATCACCACACCTATCACCCTGTTGGTAACGGTGAAAACCATCGGCTCGTTGTCGGATGATGGGTTCGTTGATGCTACCAGCTCTTTACGGTATGGATATATCATTCAACCGTTTAAATATTAACATTGGTTCTGAGTATTAATTCCCATCATGAGTGATGGGGGGATTTACACATAGTTACCCCTGAAACACCGCGGGTCCGGGCCGAGGAGACCTCTTCCTTCGGAAAATGATCTGGACCTGCACCCGAAACACACATCGTTCATTTCACACCGTTGACAGGGTATAGGAAGATTCTTCTTATTTTCATTGGGGTTGTTGAGGCGGGGGTAATACAGGGGGAGCATTTTGGGGAATGGTCAGGTTACTTACGGGCGGGGGGAGCGCGTTCTGTGTTGAAGTTGGAACCGGCAGTCCCTGAGGCACATAAGAAGGTCCGATCATTCCAGGATATGGAACCATGGGGGGCACTTGTGGAACGGTATTTGCCTGGTTCCTTCTCTTGAGCAGGATCAGCAATGCAGCTCCGATGAAGATTATAAAGATCAGAAGAAGAACGAATAAGATAACGATGAAGGCACCACTTTTTGTATCCTTGCTGTCTACGTCACTGGTATCATCATCATCACCCACATCGATCGTCCTCTCGATAGCGGTTAAATGGAGGAATAGGACCACTTCGTTCCCGACACTATCGATCGCCTTGATCTCAAAAGTGTAGTTGCCCGGTTCCATATTTGATGTGTTCCAGGCGAAGCTGTAAACACCATTTTGTAATTCACCCGTAAGGTTCCATATATTTTCATCCAGTGAGATCGTGAGTAGAGATATCCCGGATCCGTCTGAAACGCTTCCGTTCAGGTAAACGATATCCCCGACAGAGAACGTCTCCAACTCTTTGACGTATGAATATATCGAGGGTGCATCTGAATCTATATTGAAGGTTCCATCAACACGTGTTACAAGACCGACAACGTCCGTTGCTTCAACGTAGTAGTTGTACCTTCCCGAGATAAGGGACGAGATGTCCAATTCCATCTCCCATGTCGAATCGGAGACAGGATCACCCTGTATTATCATTGTCCTGTCGAAGACAAGACGGACCCCTTCAATGCCCAGCAGATCCCGGGCCTCTACCTTTACCAGGAGGACTCCCTCTGGCGCATATGTCGTTTCCGTCTCTAGGAAGATGATGTTCAACTCCGGCGGTGTTCCGTCGATCACTATCGAAAGTCGTGAGGAGTTCATGTTCCCTTCCATATCCTCTGCCCTGACCTCGATAACGTGGGCCCCCTCGGACATTGTGACGGTCTCGACCTTGTAGTCCCAGTAAGGAGGATCTCCTTTCGGTATGGGAATGCGGTCTATCTTGACAGTGTCCACGAATATATTCAGGGACCGGAGCTCGACGTTATCCGAAGCTAAACCTTCCATTTTTATCGAGTCCCCCAACATGATGATGGTGTTGTTTTCCGGAGAAAGGATGGAAACATCCGGCGATACGATCTCCGTCAGATAGAATGTCACACTGCTTTCCACTTCATGATCCGAAGGGTCCCTTGCGCAAACGAGAATATCATGCTCCCCGATCCATAGCCCTTCGGTTTCAATGGTCAAGCTCCAGTTTCCATCAAAGATGGTCAAGGTGATATCCTGGGCCGCTTCATTATCCATGGTCAAGGTCAGGCTGCCTACATTGTAGTCGTCCCAGCAGGATCCATTGATCTCCAGCGGGCTCCCCTGGATCACGGTCTCGTCCTCCGAGGGAGATAATATTGCAACTTCCGGTGAGATATCATCCTCAACACGGATCGTTATCCCGCTGATCACGTACTTCTGCTCGGTCGTGATCGCTTTCACATCTATCTTGTGCTCTCCCTTTTCAAGGGGGGCTGTATCCAGGTTGAAGGAGAAAATGGACCAATCACCAGAAACATCCACAGCTTCGATCCACTCTCCATCATCGATGTTCCACTGCACCGTATCCAATCCCATATTCGAATGGGCAGCTCCCGTGAACTTGACAATATCGGTATGCGTCACCCGGGTGCCATCCCCCGGTGATGTGATAAGTACGGAAGGTAGGGAGTAGACGGTCACGTTCAACGAGAAGAGCTTCTCGGTGTTCAGGGCTCCCATGTTGGACAGGATCACATGTTCAGTATCTTCTCCGGTCAGATATGATGTCAGCATTCCTGATGAGATCTCCTCCTCCATCTCATAAGCGCGGAAGTCCGAATGTGATACGATTTTCTGATAGTTCTCACTGTCCGTGAGATATAGGTCCAGCTGCCTGCCTGTATCGGCCGTCCGGGAGAACGTGTTATCGGTGTAGAAGTTCTTTCCGTGAAGGAATGCTTGCTGAACATCGAACTCCATATGGATAAGGTATTCCCCGTTCTCTATTCCCTCTGCCATCTCTAAGGCGGATGGTCTGTTTATCCTGTCCGGCATATTGAATGTATGGGTGTAAAGGTTACCTGTCTGGCTGTCTGAAATGATCTTTGTAACCTGAAGATTGCCACCGCTGTCGGCGGGGTCCTCTCCAAGTTCGCACGAGGACTGGGACCAGTAGTTCCTGCTGTCACCTATGTCGAAAGAAACCTCCCCATCGGTATCTGTGTGCCCCCATGTGGATATCGTCAGATATTCCGGGTTGTAATAGTTCTCTGTTGCAAGAAGGACCCTTGCACCATCCACCGGTCTTCCTGAAACGTCCAGCACCGTCGCCTTGAACAGGGCAGTATCTGAATAATTGCCCGTTACGGTCTCGGCATAATCATCACCACGCCATGAGAACACGGTGGAGAGTTCTCTTCCCCAGCTTCCGGGAAAATCCGCGTCATAATTGCCGAACACATCAATACCAGTACCGCCGTCTGACCAGTAGTTGTCCCAGTGATGCCATCCCCTCTCCCAGAACTCGGACCAGACATGGTCCTCACCTGTGTTCAGGATACCTCTCGCAGGGATCAATGATGCACGAGCTGCCGCGATCGTAAGGTCCTGAAGCTCGCCGCAGTTCCCGTAATGGTTGCGCGATATCCTCACCGGCTGGACCGATCGTGATGGGTTTGCTATCCTGTCGCTTTCCTCTCGAACGTTGAGCGGAAGTGTCTTCTCCACCCAGTTAGATACTTTCTCGACCGCGTGGTCCTTGTAATCGAAGGGGCGCCGATTCCCGGTCCCGTTGTTCAGATAGCCTCCGGGAGCCTTGTAGGATTCGCCGTTCCACAGGGTGTCGACGCCCGATAATACATCACTGAGGCGCGGAGGTGTTGCGTTCTTTGGATAGAGAACCGTGCTTGATGAGGTGTCCTGGGGGTAGGAACTGTCTGCATGATCGAATATATAATCCCTCCAGAACTCCCCACTGGATGACGGGGACCCGGTACTCGGATTGATATATGTCGGGTCTTCGTCCGTTATCTTGGGGTGGACAATATACCAGTAGTATATGTCGATCGGAAGATCGAAGGATGTTCTGACATCGGATTCGTTCACCCAATATCTTACAGTTGAGTGGTCGGTGAAATCCACGATGTCAGCATAATCAATGGCCTGATCGTTCTCGTAGAGCATCTCCACGTTGTCCATGAACACCTGCGGGTAAACGGTTGACCTCTTCAATACCTCTGGAGGGGTGTGAGAAATGGAGAAGGAGAGTTCGTCAAGGAATCTCGGATCGGAGCAGTCGAGTATCAGCTGCCCGTAAACCGAGGCCTTGCTGCTGCCGATATCCAGGAATGTTCTTGTAAGGTTCACCCGGGTCCATTCAGGGACCTTTTCAATGGCCTGGAGAGCTGTATCCGGAAGGAGGTTTTCGGTTTGGTCCCTTACGATGATCCCGAGATCGGGGTCGAAATGGAATGACGCTATTTCACCTGGAGATAGATAAACGGAAGATGAATACTGGTCCAGGACCTCCCATGGTTCATCCTCGGTTGGTGTATCAGCGGAGGCGAACATCATGGTCGGAACAAGTGCAAGGATCATTATGATCGAAATGACAGCATGGCGGTATTCTCGAAACAAAGTT
>JAYEPK010000043.1:0-21822 GCA_034723935.1 Thermoplasmatota archaeon | reverse complement strand
TGACCGACGGTCTTGACGAACTATATGGATTGAAGGCCCCTTACGTTGAACCTTACAATGATCCGGTTTATCATCAATATACGATCAAGGTGGAAAATGGGAGGGATGAATTGATCTCGAACCTGTCTGATAATGGGGTTGGGAGCAAAGTGTTCTACCCAACGACCATTCCATCATCGCCTGCAATGACAAAATTCAATGACGGGCCGTATCAAAAAGCAGAGAGTGCTGCAAGAGAGGTCCTTTCACTTCCGGTGCATCCGGGACTGACCGAAGAAGAAGTGAACACAGTGGTCAAAATGATAAAAAAAGCAAGGGGGGTATGAACATGGACATATCATCAATGAAGGTGGCCGTTATCGGCGTGGGGATCATGGGAGGTAATCATGCAAGGGTGCTCTCCGAAATCTCGAACCTTTCCGCAGTTTGTGACCAGAACAGTGATAGGGCGAGGGAAATCGGAGAGAAGTTCTCTTGCCGGCACTATACATCGGTGGATGAGATGCTGGACAGGGAAGAACTCGATGCGGTCATAGTTGCGACACCGACCATCTATCATCTCGAAGAGGTTGAGAAATGCGCCAGGAGAGGGATCGATCTACTGGTAGAAAAACCAATAGCGGATACGGTCGAGAACGGACAGAGGATCATAGATATCGCTGAAGAGGCAGGGATCATACTGGTTGTAGGTATGATCGAAAGGCACAATCCCATTGTAAAAGCGACAAAGGAGATCATCGACAAGGACGGCCTCGGCCAGATAGTAACCTTGACATCCAAGAGGGTCTCGAACTATCCAGCTCGAATAAATGATGTGGGAGTGATAACGGACCTGGGGGTCCACGACATCGATGCTCTCAGATACCTGGCTTCCAGCGAAGTAAAGAGCGTTTATGCCCTGGGGGGCAGTGTCAAGGCAAAAGGCCTGATCGATCATGCGAACATCCTTCTCGAGTTCGAGAACGGTTCCAAGGGCATAATGGAGGTCTCATGGCTGACACCGATGAAACTGAGACAGGTCAAGGTAACCGGACTCAAGGGATACGCCGAGATGGATTATATAGATCAGGAGCTCAAAATATCCATGTCCTCTGCGGGAAAATACGACCTCTCCGACAACTGGAGGATCCCACAGAACTATGACATCAAGAGGATGAGGGTCGCAATGGAAGAACCGCTGAAAAGGGAACTTGTCGATTTCCTCGAAGCGTGTTCCGATCCGAACAACAAACCCCTTGTTTCCGGTCCGGACGGGTTGAAGGACCTTGAAGTTGCCAAGGCTGCCGAAAGGTCGATAGAGACCGGTGAAAAGGTCTCCCTTTGAAGAACGTATCCGTCATCAAGGACCATGTTCATTTGTTGACCCAGTGAACAGGGGTCTCACCGTTCAACACCATCATCACCTGCTCGGATACCATGGTCCCTGCCTTCAACTGTGCATCCACAGTGTTCGCTCCGATGTGAGGAGTGAACGATACATTCTCGAGCTCAGCAAGCTTGGTCTCTCCCGGAGGTTCCGTTTCGAACACATCAAGGGCCGCACCGCCGATCTTGCCCTCCTTCAGAGCACTGTAAAGCGCATCCTCATCCACAACACCACCCCTTGCGCAGTTCACGAGGTATGCATTGTCCTTCATGATCTCGAACTGCTCGGTGCTCAGCATATGCCTGGTGGAATCTGTTAAAGCAACATGAAGCGAGATGAAATCGGACCTCTTCAGAAGACCTTCAAGCTCCATGAGCTCGATACCGAAGCTCTCCGCAACCTCCTTGGGAAGATATGGATCGAAACCAATTGTGGTCATTCCAAAGGCCTGACACCTTGCTGCAAGCGCCTGTCCTATCCTTCCGCATCCGACGATCCCAATGGTCTTCCCATCCAGCTCCATTCCCTTGAGCTTCTTCTTTAGCCACTCGTTCCCCTTGATCCCTATTGAACCCCTGACGATCCCTCTTGCCAGGGCGAGCATATGGCCGAAGGCGAGTTCAGCCACAGAAAGCGTGCTCCCCATCGGAGCGTTCACGACCTTGATGCCTTTTTCCTTTGCATAGTTGATATCAATGTTATCCACACCGATCCCCGCTCTTCCGATGACCTTGAGGTTGACGGCCTTATCTATGGCATCTTCCCTCACCTTCGTACGGGACCTGACCATTAGAGCTTCAAAATCTCCGATCTTTTCCAGAAGCCCCTCCGGGCTGACCTCATCCAGGGTAACCTCGTGACCAGCACCCTCCATCATCTTTACAGCTTCGGGAGCTATACCATCCGTAACAAGTATTTTCATGATATTCACCACTTACCTATGTATTGGACCTACGAATATTAACCTATCCCTGATCACATGAACGTTCAAGTGAATGCAAGAGATGCAGAAGCTCATACCTCGAACCGTAGCAGGGCCCCGGCACCACCAAGCTTGTCGAGCATCTGTCCCATCTCATGTGCTGTCGATATCACCATCGAGGAAGATCCCATGGTTCCGGCGGACCTCATAAGTTCCTTTCCAGGCCCTTCTCTGAACAGGTCCTCTGTGATCAGAAGTGTCTCTACCGCCCCGATCTTCAGGGCCGATCTTACCTCCTCCATACCGTAGGTAGCACCGGATCCCTTCCCGATCCTGGCCATCAGCTCTCCCATGAGATTGTTCTCCCTCACGAAACGAAGGTCGGAAACCGCAGAAGCCATCTTCTGTCCGGTGAAAAAGGACTCCTTCAGTCCGGAGATCCCACCGGAAGATGACTGGAGCAGATGTATCCTTTCTGATTCTACCCTTCCCGTCTCCTTCAACAACTTGGCCAGTTTATCCTTGAAAAAGCCGGGACCACTTACAATGAGCTGGGCTCCATCCCCAAGATGGTGATCGATCACCTTCATGATCTCATCGTAATACCCAAGCCAACGATCCCCGCTTCCATACATTTTCCCCCCCTGTCCCACCTTAACCTCTGCTATCCTCTCCACACCGTAATCCCTTACCCTGTAAACCTCGGCTGTTTCATCGTCCATGGATATGGCAAGGACACCGAGATACCCGCTTGTATTGCATGCTTCATCAAGGACCTGCTTGTCGATCTCGGTCATCGGATCCTTCCAGAGATCCATTACCGTCCCGATGTTGGCGTTGATCGTGTGATGACCGGAGATATCCGGCGGCCCTTCCAGAATGGTCCCCTTGATCCTCAGGGCATCGGTAAAAGGTTGGAACTCGGTATCCTCGACCGAGATCCTGAGGTATACCCTCACCCTCGGTTGGCTGTCAGACCTTATCACATCATCTCTGGACTCCAGCTTCCTGAAGGTATATGCACCGACCTGTGAACTACGATCAAGAAGCTGGTGGAGATACCACAGATCGTCCATGTTCTCCACCCTCAGCTTTATGCTCCCGTCCGAGGTCTGGTCCTTCATTACCCTCATTTTCACTTCACTCTCCGATCATGCAACAGGTTCTTTTCTATTGACATCCATTTACTGACCCGTTACCTTATCTCCCTAACCGTAGCTGTATCTTATAAGGTGAACGGATGGAGGGCCCATAATATTTGTGTCTTTCATCGATTCCACACTTACCCCTCAAGATAATAACCAGGTTACTCATCACCGTGTATGAGCCGAATATTCCGACCGCCCGACCAGGGGGTCTCGTTCGAGGAGCACACTGCAGATCTCTGGCTTATTGCCGAGGGGAGCTCGATCGAGGAGGTTTTCAAGAGGGCTTTAACAGGATTATACAGTGTCATAGCGTCGGAGTTCGAAATAGATGATGAAAGGGAAGAGATGGAAAAATTCAAGGGTACGGAGACAGAAGAGATACTCATAGACATCCTTTCGGAAGCATTGTACCTGTTCGATGCAGAATCAAGAGTTATCATGGACCCCAGGTTCGAACTTGAAAGGAACAATGAAGGGATCATGGTGAGAATGTGGTTCGGATCGGCAGGGGTCAGGATCAAGGAGGGATGTCACGGTATGGAGGTTAAGGCTGCTACATACCACGGTACAGAGATCGCTGCCATCAACAAGGTTCACAGAGCAAGGATCCTTCTCGACATCTGATCGGTGTCCCGGGGAGCTCCCTTGCTACAAAAATATATATTAAATATCATGAACATGAACCATCAGAAAAGGAGATGTCGCAAGATATGGTTTTCGATCGCTCACTTTGTCATATCCCGGAAGGAACGGTCATAGAAGAGAAGAACATCAGATGCAAGGGTGATGTTATCTTCTCGGACAGATCCCAGCTGAAAAGAGGGATAATGACCGAGGGGAGAGTATTCCTGGGCGAGTTCATGGATATCGAAGGCGACATCATATCAATTGGTGATATCAGAATAGACAAGGGGTCCAGGATACAAGGAAATATAACTGGCGATGCGGACATCTACATCGGCGAGCGCTCGATAGTCGCGGGAGAGATCATCGTAGGGAACAACCTGGACATTGGAGAGGGGGTTGATGTCGATCCAAATGCCATTGACTCGAAGGGCAGGATCAATATCAGAAACCCCATTTCGGTAATTGTCTATCTTCTCCTCTACTTGCTGGAACTGTTGAGGAGGAACGATTCACAGGAGGTGGATAATTTCTTCAAAGAGATCGAGGAAGGAGGGGGAGGCAATATCCTCGTCGGCCAGAATTTCATTTATTTCCCAAAAGGATCCAGGGTCGGCTCCCATGCAATAAAGGTACCGGGAGATATGAGGGTCGGGCATGGATGCCAGATAGCTGCAGACCTGAAGCTCTCCGGTGGTCTTGACCTGGAGAGTGAAGTGCAGATCTTCGGAGATATCGAGGCGGAAGGGGAAATAATACTTGGTGAGAACACCGTGATAAACGGCAATATCAGGACCGAGGGAGATGTTCTCATTCACCATGCCGCCCGGATCACAGGAAATATCCGTGGAAGGAACATAACAACCACCCCGGATACGATAATCGACGGGACCCTGAAGGGAGAAGAAGGGATACGTATACTTCCGGAAGGGGGCTCGGCCATAGAAGAGAGGATATCGCGATTCGAGAAAGGAATGGACCATCTGGACGGTATCATGTAAAAATGCAACATGTGTAGGATGGTTTTAATGTAATCAACGCACGTAATTCGATATTTTGTAAACCCTTTCAGTGGAAAATGAGAATCTTGATCAAAATGTATCAGATAATCAATAAGATTTATTACATGAAGTTGCATGACCCTGCAAAGGACCGATAATTCCTGGAGGATGCACCATGAGGTTATCAAAGAACGAGATGATCATACTTTGGGGGCTTGTGAAATACCCCATGCTGAACGACAGGCAGCTAAGTGACAGGATAGGCGTTAGAATGTCCACACTTAATGCTATCAAGAACAAGATGAAAAGAAACGATGTCATCTTCGACAGGATAATTCCCAATGTGGAGATAATGAACTACGAGATCCTCTCGGTATTGTGGACCCCTCTGAAAAGACCCATAAAAAAAGGGAAAGATCTGGATATACTCACGTCCCTTTTCAAGGATCACCCCAACACTTATTCGGCGATGATCTTCGGTGATACGCTTTTCGCCCTTTCGTTGTACAAGAACTACACGGATTTCAGAAGAGCGGAATACATGATCATAAAAACACTCAAGGGAAATGACCTTCTCCTCAACGAGAACACACACAACACCCTCTATCCTCTCTCCATTTCTCAGGTCTCCAAGAACTTCGATTATACTGCTGTTCTTGAAAGGGCCTTTGATATCGATCCGACAGATGACAAGGGAGAGATAGAAGCTGACCCCTCCAAGGCAAAGGAGAAGATCTTCCATCTTACACGAAAAGAGAAGACCATCCTGAAGGGGATACTCGAGGCTCCAGATATGCCCGATAACAAGATAGCCGCAAGACTTGACACAACGCGTCAGGCGGTAGCGAGACACAAAAAGGAACTCCTTGAGCTCGGTGTGATCAGGAAGACCAGGGTCATCGACTATGCTAAGCTTGGTTTCGATCTACTCTGCCTCCTGGAATTCCACTACAACAAGATCGGCGCGATCGAGAAAGGGGGGCCCGATGTCAAGAAACTCCACCTCCCCAGCTTCTTTGCAGTTTACGGAAACTCCGAGACAGCGTCACTTTCACTTTACATGGATTTCAAACAGTTCACTAAAAGCAGGGAAGACTACACGGAAGTAATAAATCGTTTCTGCGTCCAGAACGGTGAACCCCATGTCAACCTCTACTCTCCAGCCGATACCATCACCATAAAACACCAGGAATACCTTCCACTCGTGGAACAATTCCTCAAGGACAATTGAGGAAGGATCACTTTCACCAATCCCCTCCCTTGGCATCAACTTTTATATCAAGGGAGCTCAAATATAGTATGAACAGGTGATAATGTGGATGAAGAAAAAACAGTAGAGGACCTTCCCGGAGTGGGACCTGCGACCGCCGAGAAGCTGAAAGAATCTGGTTTTGATGATCTGATGTCCATTGCTGTATCATCTCCGTCATCACTTGTGGAAGCAGCTGAGATCGGAGAGGCTACCGCGGTAAAGATCATTGCCGCCGCGAAGAAACTTGCAGATGTCGGTGGGTTCCTGACGGGGGATGTCATCATGGAGAAAAGAATGGCGGTCTCAAAACTCACCACTGGATCCAGAGCATTGGATGAACTCCTCGGTGGTGGGCTTGAATCAACCGCGATCACGGAGTTCTACGGTGAATTTGGTTCCGGCAAGACACAGATAACACATCAATTGTGCGTGAACGTGACTAGACCAGAAGAGGAGGGAGGACTGAATGCCCATACGATCTTCATCGATACCGAGAATACATTCAGACCTGAAAGGATCGTTCAGATGGCCATGGCCTATGATCTCGATCCGACCGAGATCCTTCAGACCATTCATGTTGCAAGGGCTTTCAATTCACATCATCAGATGCTTTTGATCGACAAAGCAAGGGACATTGCAAAGGAATTCCCGATAAAATTGCTGATAGTGGATTCACTAACATCTCACTTCAGGGCAGAATATATTGGAAGAGGGGCTCTTGCCGATAGGCAGCAAAAGCTCAACAAGCACCTTCATTCGATCCTGAGGTTCGCCGACCTCAACAAGGCAGCGGTGGCAGTTACAAACCAGGTAGCGGCCAAACCCGATGCCTTCTTTGGAGATCCCACAAGAGCCATCGGAGGGCACATCCTCGGTCACACGTCAACATTCCGTCTCTATCTTAGAAAATCAAAGGGAAACAGAAGGATTGCAAGATTGATAGATTCCCCAAATCTCCCCGAAGGAGAGGCAGTTATCACCATCAGCGAGGATGGTGTCAGGGATTGAGCTTGTCTTATCAACCATTATACCATATAAGCAAAGCTTTTGAATTGTGGATGCATTAAGGTGAGTATCGTGAGGGACCCACATGGAGAAACTGGATATCAAAAGAGGAAACTTTTCGCATATCGAAGGTGACAAGCTCAAGAACCTTATGATCGATATCTTCGGTAACTGCAGAGAAGAAAAGGAATGGTTGGCTTCCGATTACGGAGCAATGAAACCTATCAAAATAAATATTCTATCAAAATCCGAACTTGCTCTGGAGATCACAACCGTCCGGATTCCGGATGATCAGGTATTGGACACCATGAAAAAGAGGAATGTTTTCCTCGAGACCATTACCGGGTTCACATCGAAACAGAGGTTGAAGAGGATGAAGGACAAGGCGAAGAAAGGGACGTTGTAGATCTGGAAACCTTTTTATCCATAACCACACTTTTCGGCTTTCAACCTCTGCGGATGTGGTCTAGCTCGGTAGGACCGTAGCTTCCCAAGCTACTTGCCCGGGTTCAAATCCCGGCATCCGCACTTTCTATTCATCGACAATATAATGCCAATAGAAAGTGCTACTTGTTGACGGGAGGGATTTGAACCCTTGGGTGGTTGATGATTTCTCAATTATGTATTGACGGCATGGAAATCTTCAACCTAAACAAAATTTGAAATTTTGTGGAATCAAATCCCGGCATCCGCACCATATACTATTCCACTCAATTTTAAATCCATTCTGGAATAGTATATCGGGGCCGGGATTTGAACCGGAGGTCCCGGAAGTTTCGTGCTTCCTTTTCACGAAACTTGCAGGTCGGGGAAATCTTCGATTTTCCCAAGATCAAATGTTTGGAAAATGTTTCATTTTCCACACGCATGAAAAATCAAGATTTTTCATATGTCCCGGCATCCGCACCATTTTTCTATCGTCAATTGTTGTTTGCTCTCGAAAAATGGTGCTCGAAAATAATGAGACACGCTAAAATTAGAATATAGGATGCTGATGTAATTTTAGCTGGACCCTGGAATTTGGATTAGCGTCAATTACCGGACAATTCCAAGGTTCCGGCATCCGCACTTTTGTTTTTCATGATAACGAATCGTTGTTGATGAAAAACAAAAGCCGGCTAAATCGCCAAAAAAGCATATTATGTGCTGATTTAGCCAGGCCTGAGACCATGTATTCTCATCCATATACTCGGTCTCAGATCATTTTCCTTCTCGTCAATTCTATTATAGTTACGAACAAATAAGTCCAAAACAATAAGTTCGTGACTATAAATAGATGTTGTGGGACCTGTTAACAAAGGTTTTGTTTATCCAAATAACAAGTTTATAATGTGAGTAATTATTGATGAGCACAAAACGGGGTCTTGCTGATGAAGGTAGCGATCTTTACAGGAACATATATTGAGAACAAAGATGGGGTTGCAAGGAGCCTTTACGAGCTGGTCCAAACACTTAGAGAAAAAGATCATGAAGTTGGTATCTGGGCCCCTGAGATCACCCCTCAAAAGGACACCGGCATATACACGTTCAAGATGCCTTCCGTTCCAATTCCCCTGTATCCTGATTATAAAATGACCATATATCTGAAGGATGTCATCAAAGAACTGCGTAAGTTCGAACCGGATATCATTCAGATCTCTACACCCGATCTTATAGCATTCAAGTTCCTGAAATATGCAAAGATAGAGGATGTTCCAGTAGTATCAATATATCATACGGACTTCCCATCTTATCTCAAATATTACAAACTGGATCTACTAGAGGGAACCGTATGGAAAGAAATGGTACGCTTCTACAACAAATGTGATATGGTGTTCGCTCCCACTGAAGGAATGAAAGAACTCCTTGAGAGAAAGGGAGTTAAAAAGGTTATGATATGGTCACGAGGTATTCATCAAGATCATTTCAATCCTGAAAGAAGGTCCGAGAGATTGAGACGAGAATGGGGAGCAGAGAATAAAAAAGTGATCCTCTTTTCCGGTAGGTTCGTGAAGTACAAGGATCTGGATATTGTTGTTAAGGTATACAAAAAGATAGAGAAGATGGAACGAAGGGATATTGTATTTACTCTTCTTGGTTCAGGGCCAATGACAAAAGAACTGAGAAGGAAGATGCCAGATGCGATCTTCCCTGGATATCTTCATGATGATGATCTATACAAAGCATACGCCAGTGGTGATATTTTTCTCTTTCCTTCAACTACCGAGACCTTTGGAAATGTCATACAGGAAGCAATATCTTCTGGACTTCCCGCGGTGGTATCAGATACTGGAGGATGCAAAGAGATCATAAAAAATTCACGTGCTGGCACTATATGTGAGGGAAAAAACAGTGATGCATTTACAGAAGCTGTAATTGAGCTCATAGATAATAACAGGATGAGATCTGAGCTCAGGGTAACCGGTATAGAATGGTCTAAAAAAAGGACATGGAGATATATCAATGATCATCTGATAGATCAATACAGGATGTTGATCGAGAATAAGAAGAGAGAGACTCCATAATTTCCACTGCAACAAAAATTACATCTACAGTTCATCAGAAATGATACCATTCGAGAATAATAATAGTTCCACGCTACACTATAATTGTTTAGACATATAGAAAAGCTTGTAGTTTACATTTCTAATGGAATATTATTATATTAGTATTTAAGTAGATCGTAAAGCTTATATATGGATTAATATCTCATATATATATATATAGATAATCATATAAGTAATAATATAATATAATATAATAAGCTCCACTGGCAAAGCTGAAATCACAGTTAATATTTGAATTTCAACAAAAATAGTGACTGGGAGATAATCGCTGATAAATGTAATAATAAATAAAATACATATATTTTGATGGATAATTCATAATAAATATAATACAAGGTTTTTCAGCAAGCTATCTTCATGGACTATTTATACCTCTCTAATGTTTGGATCCTACCTCCACAGGTAATGATAGGGTCTCTCTACTACCTCATCTTTTTCAATAATATATGTAACCTTTTTTCAATGAATATCTGCCTAGTATCCAGAAGTTCTGAGATAACCTCAATATCAGAGATCTCATCTTTGACCAAAAGAGATAGAATATCCCTTTCAAGTTGATCGTCTGAGGTTTTCACAATCAGCTCATTTGCCTCCTCAAATGCCCTTTCTCTTATCGTAAGGAGTTTTCGTCTCCTCATCTCATGGATCTCAATATCCCTGTTCAGATTAGATACCAATTTCTTAAGCTCTTTCAATTTATTATCTGTATTTTCCATGTAGACTGTTTTTTCAAGTGATATTCTATAATTCTCCAATACTGGATCAGTAAATGCGGGAAGGGCCCCGGCTATGTTCTCTTTCATCTCACCCGTTACTCTGCCCTTGATCTCTACCTGTGTCTGGGGGGTCAGTCTGTTCCCCTTTTGATCGTTCCTGTGCAGATCATATTCCATGTACGAGTGGAAATCTGCAGCATATGTACTTGGTCCGATATCTATTCTGATGCAGTATCTCTTTCTGGGAACGTAGACCTTTTTTGGTGGGCCGCCCTTGTTCGATCTTTCTATGTAAGATACAACAAAATCACTATCTTCCAGAACTTTCAGATGTTTCATGATGGCTTGCTGACTTACACCCAAGTCTCTGGACAGTTGCAATGGATAGTTAGAATCCCTGGAAAGTCTTTGAAGTATCTTTCTTCTGATCGGATTTTCCAGTATGGAAAGTATCCTGTCAAGTGCCACCTCATTATCATTGGGTTCCATACTATACAACCAATAGTTGTAATGTGGAGTCAATATTTACCCTTTTTGCTTACAGGTGGTCTTTCCTTTGCGATCTTCTCCTGGAACTTCCTGTAAAAATTGGTATCGAACCTTACAAATTTTGTATTGTCCTTGGACCTTGTGAACAGAAGCTGGTCCTTGTTCCTTACGGTCTTTCTGAAAGCTCCATCAATAACAAGTTGAGCACTTCTGGTCTTGTGAGCTACACGAAGACTGATGACGCTAGAGTCGGGAATGATAAAAGGTCTTGTATTGATCCTGAAAGGTGATATTGGAATGATCTCGAATGCGTTAAGCCTGGGATCCAGAACGGATCCCCCTGCTGACAGCGCATAGCTGGTCGATCCGGTGGGAGTTGATATGATTATTCCATCGGCCCTTATCGTCTGCGCCCATTCCATATCAATATAGAATTCGAATTCCTGGATCTTGGAAGGTGTGCTCGTAGCAATAACTGCCTCATTTGTCGCATCCGGAAGTTCCTTGTTGTTAAGCAAGGTCTTCAACCTGCTTCTCTCTTCGATAACAAAATTCCCTGAAAGTAACTGTTCAAAGGCCAAGGGAAAATTCTCAGGTGGGACCTCCATAAGGAAACCAAGAGAACCAACATTGATACCAAGGACCGGAAGTTTTGTTCTTTGAAGCGTACCGAGAAGCGTCCCATCCCCACCTATACAAAGGATCATCTGCGCATTCATCTTCTCGATCGGGTTGAAGTGAAATCCTGAATTCTTTATATTGGCAAATAGCCCATCCTCGAGTATCAGTTCGATGTCACTGCCCTGCGACCTGATATTATTGACATGTTCAATCACATCTATAGCCACTCTCAAGGCTTTTTTCTTTTTGGGATTTGCCACCAGACCAATTTTCATCTATTGACCCCCGAGATCTCCATGATCCTGTCTACTGCATCCCTATCCCCAATTGAGATGATGCTTTTTACCCCTTTGTACTCCCCGAGATGATAATCGGACCATTTATTGGAAATATCGATCTTGATATGTGTTCCACCTGCTTCCAGAAGTATTAGATGAGAGGCTGCAATGTCCGTGATGCGAGGAACCCTGGAGAAAAGTGCAAATAGATCGAGTGCACCTTTTGCCACGAAGCACATCTCCAATGATACAGCTCCGAAGTAGCGGCCTCTTCGAGCCCATGAAAGCATCTTCAGACTGTCCTCTTCTGAATCCGGCCCAATGAACGAAGAAAACACAGTATTCTTTTCCATGTAATTTCTGGTGTGGATCCTTTCCCCGTTCATAAATGCACCTTTCCCTCTTGTCGCTTTGAAGCAGGTACCATTCGGGATATCAAGGACCACACCGCAGCCGATCATGAAATTATCTGGTCCGATTGTCAGGGCCAATGATGTTGAATAAAGGGGTATGCCGTTCACAGCATTGTATGTGCCATCTACGGGATCGAATATCAGAGTTCTGTCTCCCCCTCTTTCGATGTTTCCGCTCTCTTCGGACAGTATATTCCAGTTGATCTCCTTTTCTTCAAGCCATTCGAGTGCGGTTCTCTCAGCAAGTTGGTCTATCTCTCTTGTCCTATCCCCACCATAACCTTGCCTGATGACCCCTCCACCACCTCCGTTTGGGAATTTCACGGAGATCACATTCCTTATTTCATTCGCGATGGTACACAGGGTGTCTATATCGTTCACACTACAGGAGGGAAAAATGGGTTAATTAATACTTTTGCATCTGATAAGATGTTCAAAGAAGACCTCTTCTTACGATGGACCTTCTCCTTGCTTCCTCGATGAAATCGTTGTTGATCCTCATCTCATACTTTTTAAGTTCCATGAAAGAAAAAGGGGTGAACTTTGTTATAATGATCACAAGGGACATCCCCCGGTTGTCCTGAGATCATTTGTGGGTGAACCTTCCAACTACAACATCCATCAGGTACAATTTGAAAAACCCCACTCTTTCGAATTGAATAATACTTCCCTTTTCTGCCTCTTTGAGGACATCTTTCTCTGCCATACCATTGACTACAGTTCCATCCGGAAGCAGGATCCTGCAGGGTTCTGCATCCACTGGAAGCCACTGTATGATCCTGTTCTTCCCTCTCCTTATATTGGAGATGTCCTGACCGATAAATTTACATTTTCCGTTGACCGGATCCGTTACTTTGATGTTGCAGAGCCCTTTCAGTCTGATGGTCTCTCCAGGATCCAGATCGATAAGTTCCTCTTCCGGGACAATAAGCTCTATGGCCCCATTATGGGCTTCGATCTCGAACTTTCGGGTACCTCTATCTGGTTCGTCCGGATATAGAGGAATCTCAGCCTCCAATCTGTCCACTCCTTCCAGTGTTATCCTTTTTGGCCCGGGTACAAAGAAATACCTTCTCGCATCCTTCTCTATGATCTCCTTGTTCATTGCATACAGGTTATCCCAGGAGAAAGTGATATCCACGGACTTCATACCAACCTCGTTCCAGTAGTTTCTCAGTGCTTCAGCCTGTATTCCCCTGGTGGAGAGCGCACGAAGTGTTCCGATCCTGATATCATTCCACCCGGAATATGTTCCTTTTCCTATCTCTTCTCTTATCAGGGAGGTTTTCAGAAATGTATCCCGGATCGAAACGAGCCCATAATGGATGAACTTTGGAAGCTCCCAATCGAGATGTTTGTATACATATTTCTGTCTGAAAGTGTTGTTGAGATGGTCCTTTCCTCTAAGAATGTGTGTGCACCCCATCAGATGGTCATCTATTGCCACGGAAAGATTATAGAGAGGATATACCCGGTATCTGTCCCCGGTCCGGGGGTGAAGTGTCTCATTGATCCTCATACCCACGAAATCCCTAACTGCGGGGTTCTTGTGACCGAGGTCGGTCTTGATGACCAGAGAGGCTTCTTCGGGTGCAAATGTGCCGTCAAGCATCTTTTCCCACCCCTCAAGATGATAGTTCCGAGGAAGGTCGCGCTCCGGGCATGGTCTGCTTTCGGATTTCAACTGGCGCCATTTTTCGGAATTCATCGTACAGATGTATGCTTGGTCCTTCTCGATCAACTGCCTGGCAATGTCGTAGTACACTTCAAAGCGGTCTGATTGGATGTATGTGTTACTCACAGCAACACGGAGCCAGTCAAGGTCCTCGGGGATCATGTCATAGGCTTCAGGATCGATCTTTTCAGGGTTCGTATCTTCGATGCGGAGAATGAACTTCCCATGATACCTCTTGCAGTAGATATCATTGAGTACAGCTGCCCTTGTATGCCCAATGTGAAGTGGCCCTGACGGGCCCGGGGCAAATCTCATCACGACCTTTTCCATTTCTGCATTCTCAAGCTCCGGAAGACCTTCTCGTCTCTCTCTTTTGTTCAATTCTATAGGTCCACCTATGTGTTGGGATCTCTCTTTCTGTTCCGACGTTGTCATGGTATTGACATCATGAACGACTTGAGTCACAATAGAGGTTGTATCTCGGGGGTTAATATTGATACCATCCTCTTTTGAGAACCTCATGACCTTCCCCATGACAGATCCGATATTTGCATTCCCTCCATGTTCCAATGCATTCTCAAGAGCGAATGCTTCGATAATATTCTCGGATATCGCCCCGCCCAATGAGGATGCGTTTTTCCTTTTATGGTCGATATCGTCTTTTTCTTTCATACTTATTCATCATGGTAACATTCATTTTAACGTTATCCAAGCGTTGATAGGGAACAATTTGCGCGCGCGTACGCGCGCGATGGCTTTATATATATTCCAGCCATTTGCAGGAACGGTAAAAGAGATGGGATGCACCCTTGGGTCTACACGTTAAGACATACGCATCTTTCTCTGCCCTGTGGAGATATTATTCATGTCCGAAAAGAGAACAGAGAACACCGGCGGCGGTGGCGGAAGTTACGAATCATCAGATATCGAGGTAATGGAGGGACTTGATGGGGTCAGGATAAGGCCTGCTATGTACATCGGTTCGATCGACACCCACGGCCTTCACCATATCGTATACGAAGTGGTGGATAATTCCATAGATGAGGCCATGGCCGGATATTGCAGCAAGATCAAGATCACAATCACCAAGGAGAACACCATCATAGTCGACGATGACGGCAGGGGCATACCTGTAGGCCCTCATCCGAAATTTGGCATTCCTGCACTTGAGATCGTTATGACCAGATTACATGCGGGAGGGAAGTTCAAGAAGGACGCATACAAGGTGTCCGGAGGTCTTCATGGTGTGGGCGTTTCGGTTGTAAATGCACTTTCTGACTGGCTCGAGGCAACCGTGACCCGGGAAGGCAAGGTCTATATGCAGAGATACGAGAAGGGAAGAACGGTAAGTGAGATGAAGGTGATAGGTAATGCACCGGTCAACACCTCCGGAACCAGTATTCATTTCAAGCCGGACATGTCGATATTCACTACAAATGAGTTCAATTACGATGTGCTTCAGAACCGCATCAGGGAGCTGGCATTTCTCAATAGTGGTGTGAGAATAGAACTTCTGGAAGAGGCAACAGGCAGGTTTGAGGAGTTCCATTACGAGGGAGGCCTTAGAACATTCATAAATTATATTGACAGGAACCGTACCCCCATGATCGACGAACCCATTTACCTGAACGGGGGGCGGGAGGGTGTCCAGATAGAGATAGCCATGGAATGGACCGACGGCTATACCGAGAACATCTTCACATACGCCAACAATATCCACACAACGGAGGGGGGGACCCACCTGAGTGGTTTCAGGTCCGCACTTACAAGATCGTTCAACGAGCATGCCCGGAAGGAAGGGCTTTTCAAGAAGGACCAACAGCTTCAGGGAGAAGACATCAGGGAAGGTATCACATGCGTGATCTCGGTGAAGGTCCCGGAACCTCAGTTCGAGGGTCAGACCAAAACAAAACTGGGGAACTCCGAGGTCAGGAGCTATGTGGAGATATTCCTGAACGAGAAATTGAAGGAATACCTTGAGGAGCATCCGAAAGAGGCTGAGAAGATCTTGCAGAAATCCCTTCAGGCATCCCAGGCTCGTGAAGCTGCACGCAAGGCCAGGGAGTTGACCCGCAGGAAAGGGCTTCTCGAGGGATCCGGCCTTCCGGGGAAACTTGCGGACTGTCAGTCCAGGGATCCTATGATATCCGAGCTCTATCTCGTTGAGGGTGATTCTGCAGGTGGTTCGGCCAAACAGGGCAGGGATAGGGCATTTCAGGCGATACTGCCTCTGAGGGGCAAGATATTGAACGTGGAGAAGGCAAGACTTGACAGGGTCCTTTCAAACAACGAGATACGTTCAATGATCACAGCCCTTGGTTGCGGCATCGGGGACGAGTTCGATATGGAAAGCCTTCGCTACCACAAGATCATCATCATGACAGATGCTGATGTTGATGGTGCACATATCAGGACCCTTCTACTCACATTTTTCTACAGGTACATGCAGAGTCTCATCACTTCTGGTAATTTGTACATTGCACAGCCCCCATTATACAGGGTCAAGAGGGGAAAACAGGAATTTTACTGTTTCTCGGACGAAAGGAAGGATGAGGTCGTTGCATCACTTGGTCATGGGTCCTCGGTACAACGCTACAAAGGTCTCGGAGAGATGAACCCCGACCAGTTATGGTCCACCACAATGGACCCGGACTCGCGTACACTCCTGAAGGTAACAGTAGAGGATGCGATCCTTGCGGACGAGTTGTTCACCATTCTGATGGGGGATCAGGTCCAGCCAAGGAAGGAATTCATTGAGACCCATGCAAAGGAGGTGACCGACCTTGACATCTGAGGAAAAGGAGCACATCATAGACGCTATTGATGGGGGAGGGGTCAAGAACCATGAGCTTGTGGACGAGCTCAAGGTATCATATCTCAATTATTCCATGTCCGTGATAGTAGGTAGGGCCCTTCCCGATGCAAGGGACGGGTTGAAACCTGTTCACAGAAGGATCCTCCATTCCATGAACGAGGGTGGATACACTGCAGGGAAACCATACAGAAAATCCGCCAGAGTGGTCGGTGACGTCCTTGGTAAGTATCATCCACACGGAGATGCATCGGTTTACGATGCCATGGTGAGGATGGCCCAGAAGTTCTCACTGAGGTATCCCTTGGTTGACGGCCAGGGGAACTTTGGATCGGTGGACGGAGACTCGGCAGCAGCCATGCGTTACACCGAATCCAGGACAACCAAGATAGCCATGGAAATGCTGGAAGATATTCAGAAGGATACCGTTGACATGGTTCCCAACTATGATGGATCCTTGAACGAGCCCACTGTTCTCCCTTCCAAGCTTCCCACCCTCCTTCTCAACGGGACATCCGGGATCGCCGTGGGAATGGCAACGAACATGCCCCCTCATAACATAAATGAGGTGGTGGACGGTCTGCTTGCACTTCTGCAGGACCCGGAACTGAGCTCCCTTGACCTGATGGAATATGTTCAAGCACCGGATTTCCCGACAGGCGCCATCATCTACGGCAAGAACGGTGTTTACGATGCATACAACACTGGAAGGGGCAAGATCAGACTCCGGGCCAAAGCAGAGATCGAAGGGATCGATGGTAAAAGAAGCAGGATAGTGGTCCACGAGATCCCTTACATGGTCAACAAATCGAACATGCTCCTGAAAATCGCCGAACTTGTGAAGGCCAAGGTATTTGAGGGTATCTCGGATATCAGAGATGAGAGCGACAAACAGGGTATGAGGGTTGTTTTCGATCTCAAGAGAGATGCCGTTCCAGAGGTGGTTCTGAACAAACTCTACGCCCACTCGGACATGCAGACGACCTTCGGAGTGATCAACCTTGCCATAGTGAAGGGCCAACCCAAGGTTCTGACCCTGAAACAGATCATGCAGGTCTATCTCGATCATCGGAGGGAGGTGATCCGCAGAAGGGTTGGGTTCGATCTGAGGAAGGCAGAGGAAAGGCTGCATATCATCGAAGGGCTGATCATTGCCCTTGACAATATCGAAGAGGTCATCAAATTGATCAGGGGTTCCCGGAACCCTGCTGTTGCACTCGCCGGCCTTGTGGAACGTTTCTCACTGACCGAGGTTCAGGCAAAGGCCATCCTCGAGATGCGACTGCAGAAGCTTACCTCTTTAGAGAGTGAATCCATCAAAGAAGAGGGCAGAAGGCTTGAAGAGACCATTGCTGATTATGAGGATATTCTGGCAAGGCCGGAGAGGGTTGACGGCATAATCGTTTCCGATCTTAACTATCTGAAGGAAAAGTATGGTGATGAGAGAAGGACCGAGATCGAGGAGAATGCCGAGGAGATAGATTACGAGGACCTGATCGAAAAGAGGGATGTTGTGATAACTATCACGAACACTGGTTATATCAAACGCATGGACCTCGATACCTACAGAACACAGAACCGGGGGGGAAAAGGCCTCAGAGGAATGACCATGAAGGATGAGGACTACGTCATGGATATGTTCGTCTGCTCCAGCCATGACCATATCCTTTTCTTTACATCCAGGGGGAAGGTATACTGGCTCAAAGGGTATCATCTCCCACAAGGTGGAAGACATGCCAGGGGAAAACCCCTCATCAACATGCTCCCTAATCTGGAAGATGGAGAGGTTGTCCGCTCCTTTATCATGGTCTCCGAATTCGATGAGGACAGGTATCTTCTCTTTGCAACAAAGAATGGCATGATAAAACGTACAAGTCTTGAAGCCTATTCAAGACCCCGGAGAACAGGTATCTGGGCCATCACTCTGAGGGATGGCGATGAACTGGTGGAGACACAGCTGTGCAGTGAAAAGGATGAGGCCGTCCTTGCCACCGCAATAGGAATGGCAAACAGGTTCAAGATCTCCGATGTGAGGTCCATGGGGAGGACCGCCTCGGGTGTAATTGGAATGAGGCTGAAATACAGCGATGACGAAGTGGTCTCACTTGCGGTGTTCCAGCCGGTAGGAAACGGCAATCAGGAATATGAGGATCCTGATGATGGAACTGATGCGGATGATGAACAGGGAGAGGTGGAGGAAGGATCCGGTCCGAAACTACTGACGATAACGGAAAGTGGCTTCGGAAAAAGGGCATATGCCGGGAACTACAGGCTTACAAGGAGAGGTTCAGCCGGTGTCACCAACATCAAAAGGCTTCAAATCGGGGAGACGGGAAGGGTAGTCAAACTGATGCTTGAAAAGACAGATTCTGAGATCCTTCTTGTATCTCAGAATGGGATGGTCATCAGGACCTCTTCATCACGCATCCGTCTCGTCAACAGGGTTGGAAAAGGTGTCATAGTAATGAGATTGAACGATGATGACAAGGTAGTTGCGGTGGCCACCATCCTTAACATTGGTGTGGAAGAGGACGATGAGATAGATGAGGAAGAAGAGACTACTTCCTGATCTGGGATACTCCACATTCCGGACAGAACTTCCAGTCGCTCTGCAGTGGGTAACCGCATAGGGGGCAGTGTCTGCTTATGGAGGGCCCGGGTGAAGGGGGGCGTGCTCTTTCCGCCTCCTTCTTCTTTTGTTTTTGTTCGGCAAAGTACCTTGCCTCGTAGTCGGAAGCCGAATTTTTCTTCCTGTAGATCTTTTCATTGGCGAAATCGTATGGGTCCGAAACCTTTTCCCTTCTGGTCCCTAGATCATTGCCACCACAGATTGGACAGAGCATTCTTCCACCGCATCCGTACCTCTCGCATGTCTTCACGCCAAAGTTCCCGGAGCAAATTTCACAGTACTGGTTTACATACCGTTTGCAATCATTACAATAGGCGACCATTGTCTCACCTTGTACATTGAACAGCGAGGTGTGGTAAAAAGGTTTTGTTCATCTGGTCTTGACCTTGAACTGTTTCCTCTTATCGATCACCTGCGTTTCGAAGGAAGGTCCAAGCTGGATGGCACATTCCTCTATCTCATCGATATTTCGGATGAAATTGGCCTTGGAATCCGTGTCCATCAGTTCGTGAAAACGCTTGTAGTGCTTGTTGTGATCATGGAAGTAGAGCCATGCGGAGATCATCAGGAGACCACCAAGACCCAGGGGGATCCAGGCATAGTTGTCCATCTGATCCACTATCGGGATCTGATGATCCACGAAGAACTCGGCATCGAAGTGTGAAAAGAGCTCCCATCCCGATAGCACGAAGATAGCGGTTGCTATTATGCTGAGAATAAAGAGCTTTGTTCTCTTGTTCTTCTGCCAGAACCTTTTCCAGGCAGCCTGGATCTTTTCGAAAGCACTCATTTGCGATCCCACCCTTTAATGGCAGGGGTTATTTATCATTTATCTATCGCTCCTGTTCCATGCAAACTGATAAATACGGCCAGATTTCTGTGCGATCTCCCCGGCTTTCGAAGACGGCGGTGATCAATGATCCGCCTTGGCAATGCTGGGGGAACAACAATCTGGTGTCTTAATAGGGTCCCTAGCTGACCAATCAGGCGTGACGCCGAGGAATGAAGCAAAGGCCAACCCAGGCACCGTACACAACCCCCGGGACAAGGGTCAGAGTTCGGAGAGGGCACAAGCCTGTCTGTGATAGGATTCGTTATGTCCCGGGGACAATCTCTCTGAGTTCGATGATATTGATCGATCTCTGCCCTTTCAAGAAGCATTGGTGGTGGAGTGATATGACATATCTGTTCCATTATTCACCGATCACGGTAACATGGACAATACGGTCCCTGGTAGGTCTTACATCGAGTTCCAGGAATATTGGATGCTGCCAGGTCCCTCTGACCATCTCTCCCTTCCTGACAGGCATGGTCAGGTCAGGTCCGATCAGTGAGGCTCGGACATGTGAATGGCCGTTACCATCATCCCACTTTCTGTGATGTGCATATTCCATTTTCTTGGGAGCAACCCTTTCCAGCATATCCGGAAAATCCTCAACGAGCCCTGGTTCGAACTCTATCACGGTCAAAGCAGCGGTAGCCCCGGCTACCGAGGATGAGACGATACCCGTGGTAATTTTTGATCTTTTCACTATCTCCTCGATCCTCCGGGTAATATCGATGATCTGTCCCTCGCCTGTGGTCTTGAACCGGATCTCGCCGGTGAATACTGCCATGTTCCAACACTCCAGGAATTGAATAAGCGAAGAAGGTAATGGATATTTTAAAACTGTCCCCTACATTCCCTCTCTCGGGTCACCTTCGTTCGGGATCATGCAGATGAAGACCAACTCCTCACTGCCGGTGTTATCGTAACCATGCGGTTCATTGCCGGGCATGAAGATCACATTACCTTCCTTGATCTTGACCCTCTCCTTGTCGGTGAAGGCGATCCCTTGCCCTTTAAGAAGATATATTTCATGTTCCCAGGGATGATCATGTAGACCGATGGATCCTCCCGGTTTCATGGTGAAACGCCGCATCGCGAAGTTGGGAGCTCCGTCGAACTTGGATGCCAGCCATTGGATCTGCGTATCCTTTACCCCTTTCATCTTGACCTCGTTCATCTCTACATCTTTCGTATTTATCAACTTCATGAAATGAACCTCCGATAGACATAGAATGCTCTATTTCTCATTATAGTTTACTCTTGTCAATGTAGTAGAATATGGGTAAAAAAAGAAAAACAGGACCCCGTTTTCCGGGGTCCGTGTTTGGGCGACCGCTGGTATCAGCGGTAGGATTTCTGTCTCTTTTTTCTTGCACCGCGTCCAAGGGGTTTTTTGGGCAGATGTCTTCTCGGATCGTTCACAAGGAGCGCCCTGTCGTAATTCAGATATCTCTCCTTGAGTTCTTCAACGATGACGAGCTCAAGGAGAGATATCT
>JAYEPK010000042.1:0-6153 GCA_034723935.1 Thermoplasmatota archaeon | reverse complement strand
ACGAAATAGGTATCGTTCATAACACGTTTTTCATGGTCGGAGATATAGATGGTCACTTCATCGGACGGAAGGGAATTTGCTTGAAGCCAGTCAAATGCGTCCTCGACATTTGAGATGTTGGCAGGTCCGTCCGTTTCAGGATCAGAAAGACTGGTCAGATACATTTCGTCTTCATCATTATAGTTCAAGTGATCATGGAAAGAGGACGCTTTGCCAAGTTCCGCTGATGAATAACCACCATATCCGGAAACAATGATCAAGCATTTCCTTCCCACCGGCTCCTCTGCGTTTACCTCATTGATCATTATAATGGATATCAACAAGATCGCAACGGTAACGAAATTGAGCAGGAGAGCCCTTCTTTTTTGAGATACGTTTCTTCTCTCTTCCATCACGTTTTTCAGCCAACTTTCCAATATATAACAACAACGCAGGTTTGGAATTTACAAGATGGGGCATTTAAATAGGGTTACGTACGGGGAGGGTATCCGTTCTCGATCAAGCACTCGTCGAAGACCCTCTTTCTCTCCTTCTTCTTTATTCTCCGAATTCATAGGAGACTGATCTTGGAGAAGAGCCCTGAACAAACTCTAGGGAGGAAGAAGGTCAGCTATCCTCTTCAATGCCCTTGATCCCTTCTTTCCCCTGGTACGTTCCATTACTATCGAGACCCCGCCGTTCAGATATTCCAGGAGAAAAGCTCTCATCTGCTTCATATCAACAATGGTATCGTCCATATCATGAACTATCAACTGGACCAGTGGCCAGATCTCCCATTCCGTCAGATCCTCTGGCATCGATCCGAAGAATCCGCTATCCCGTTTTCCCTCGAAGAGACCCACGGCAAGACAGAACGAAAGGAGCGAGCTTCTGTCCGGGAACATTCCGTCACCCACCAGTATGGAAAGCTCTTCCGGAAGCTTCATATCATTCATCCCAAGAACCCCCCTTCATCTCTTCCCATTACCGACCCACCGCTTACCTTTTCCAGGGAATATACCACAGTTTCCCTCCCGGCAGACCTCCAATCCTCTATCACTTCTTTGAACTCTGCAGGGTCTATGGTACCTGTCGGGATCGTGATGAGCACCCTGCCGGACAGAAGGGGGAGCATCCGGAAGATGTTCCTTCTGAAGCTCCGATCCATGTACGGAAAAGGAGAATCGAGCACAAGGCTCGATCCGGTCATCCTGGACATCGAGATCACAACAAGGGTTGCGACAGCTTCCCGCTCTCCTGCCGACAGGAAAGGAAGCGTGACCGTCCTTTCATGATCTTCTCCCTTCCTGACTATCCCTATTGTCCAGCTTTCACGGTGCACCTTGAACTCGGATATCCAATCCCCACGGTCCATCTCCTTGATGAGGGAGTTCACCTCTTTCTCCAGTTCCTCCAGGAATGAATTGAGCGTCCTGTCCACGGAAGATCGAAGGGATCGGATGAGAAGGTCCGCCCGATCCAGCGAATCCTTGAAACCTGTGCTGTCCTTTCCCTTACCCCAGATCTTGACAAGTTCCGTCCTCTTGACGGAGATATCGGACCTCAGCCGGCTCATTCTGGATCTCAACTTTTCGAGCTCCTTCTGCCTTCTCTCCAGCTCTATGGACATCCTCTCGTAGGTCCTTATGGAATCGATCAGCGGGTCAGGGGTCGATCTCTCCTTGGGGATCGAAGCCTTGAGAAGCTTCTCTGCCCTGATGACCCTTCTCATGCTTCTTTTGAGGTCGTCTCTGGTGAACGGCTCTTTCGCCAGTATCATCCTCGAGGTTTCCATGACGTTGTCCGACGTCCACGGAATATCGGCTCCCCGGTCGGATACCTTTTCCCTCTTTGCATCAAGTCTGGACATCAGGGAATCCAACCGCTCCCTTCCCATGCCGGACCTTCCGATACTCGTTCCGCATATACACTGGCGGGATCCGAGTATCTTCTCGACGATCGATACCTGTGCATCGTAGGCTCCACATAATATCCTCTTTCTCGTCCTCTCCTCTTTCTCATCCAGGGCACCTGCAAGAGCGCGTTTGGCAGTTGACCTCAATATCTCCCTTGAAGCACCAGATAGCAGAGATCCGATCTCTTTTCTGAAGGATGGGAGCCGGGCCTTTAACCTGATGATATTCTCCTGTTCCCTGGTAACCGTTCCCATCCTGGACAGCTCCTTCAAAGCAGTGCGGTATTCCTCGATAGAGGAGCTCTTTCCCTTTTCAAGTTCTCTGATGTTCCTCCGAACCTCCTTTTCCTCCCTTTCCAGAAGCTCGAACTTACCGTCCATCCTGCCCATTTCTCTCTCGAGGGGCAGTCCCCTGTCCAGGTTCTTTTCCAACCTCTCGATGATCAGCTCCTTCGATCGGATGACCTGGTTCAGACCATTCTCGGACCTTGATGCCCCCGATATTGCCATCACGGCTGTTCCAAGGCTGCCCCTCCCCGTGAAATGACCTTCGCTGGAAAGGAACATGACAGCTTCACCCTGGAAGAGCAGGAACGGAAGGATATCGGGATCAAGTCCTGCAGGGATGCCCGTATGTTCTACCCACTTGCCCGAGCTCTTCTTCTCGACCCTGACCTTCTGTCCGTTCCTGTCCATCTTCCTCTCGATCCGATATAGATCACCGTTCCATCTGAAGACCGACGTGACCTTGACATGATCCCCATGTTCAAGGTCCCTGTCCCAGTTCACCAGATCGGACCCGAACGGGTCCATCTGCGATATCCACGGGTCCTGCGATCCGCGGTTTCCGAATATACACCAGTTCACAGCCAGCAGAATATGGGTCTTGCCCGTTCCGTTCTTTCCCATTACAACCGTCAATCCTTCGGACAGTTCGAGCTTGTTCGGCCCACCGTGAGGGCCAAAACCTTCCATTATCACTTCCCGAAGCTCGAACGAGGGCCTCCGGCCCTCCAAAGCGAGATCGTCCGTGACCGGCCCCTCCATGGAGAGAAGGAGGGCCGTGATATCTTCCGGTATCATTGAAGTGCCGTTAAGAAGCATCTCCGTGAATGTTGACATGTTATGATGTGAGTGCATTTTGCATCGACCGGGCCTATTCAATATTGTATCAAGGTTCAAGATCCGGGGGAGCTCTTTTCAACCACGGGACCGAACCAGGATCTTCGTTGAAACGGTCCAGGAAGTCCTTCAACCTCTCGAGCGTCTCCGGATGAATGGAGTGTTCTATCTCACAAGCATCCTCATCGGCAATTCCCTCCGGAACTCCAAGTATCTCCAAGAACCTCTTGATCAGTGTATGCCTGCCGTCTATCTCCTCACCGACCGCTCTCCCATTCTCGGTGAGGGTCACACCTCCATATTTCTCATAATTGACCAGCCCTCTCTCTCCGAGCCTTCCGAACATCTCGGTCACCGTGGCAGCGGAGCATTCAAGATGCTTGGCAATATCGCCCACCCTGGCATAGCCCTTCTTCTTGACGATATGAAGGATCGCCTCAAGATAGTCTTCCTCTCTATGTGTTGTCATTTCGAATGGAAATCCACTTATCCCATGTTAATACTTTCCTTGAGAAGCATTACATATTCAGGTAAAAAGATATATGAACCTCTACCCCTAGTCATCGATCATGTGGCAAGGCCCCCTGGAAATGATCGACGAGTACAGGTTCCGGATACCAAGGTCCTACAGGGACGATATGAACGTGGATGGGATCCTCTACAGCTCGAGCAGGATGATCGAACAGATAAAACAGGACGAAGCCTGTGAGCAGATCGCCAATGTTGCAACACTCCCGGGCCTGGCCGGACCTTCAATGGCCATGCCGGACGTTCACTGGGGATATGGATTCCCGATCGGAGGGGTTGCAGCGACCTTTGTGGACGAGGGGGGTGTAATATCACCCGGAGGGGTCGGGTTCGATATCAACTGCGGTGTCAGGCTCCTGTCAACTTCCCTTGAAGGCTCGGATATCCGGAAAAAGGTCAAAGAGCTTACAGATGAACTGTTCAAGAACATACCTTCCGGGGTAGGTTCAAAGGCGCGGATACGGGTGGACCAGAAACAGCTCGAAGATGTTGTCACAATGGGAGCCAGATGGGCGGTGGAAGAGGGATACGGCGTCGAGATGGACCTGGAGAGAATGGAAGAGAACGGATCAATAGAGGGAGCGGACCCCGATGTCCTGTCCGACAAGGCTAAGAAAAGAGGGCTGCCCCAGGTTGGATCTCTGGGAGCCGGTAACCATTTCCTCGAGATCCAACAGATCGATGAGATATACCTTCCGGAAGCTGCACGGAAGATGGGCGTTCTGTCCGTGGGACAGGTAATGATAATGATACATACCGGGTCCAGAGGATTCGGTTACCAGGTCTGCCAGGACCAGGTAAGGTCCCTGGAGAGGCTGTATCACAAGGATGAAGGCAGCTTCACGAGCGAGAAGTTCGGTATCACCATACCGGACAGACAGCTTGTTGCGGCCCCACTCGGGACAAAGGAAGCGGATGACTATCTGGGTGCCATGAGAGCCGCCGCGAACTATGCATGGGCGAACAGACAGCTCATCACCCACTGGACAAGGGAATCCATCGCTAATGTTCTTGGGAACGAGGTCCCGGACCTGAAAATTGACATGGTCTACGACGTAGCCCACAACATTGCCAAGATAGAAGAGCACGAGGTACAAGGGACCAGGAAGAAAGTATGCGTTCACAGGAAAGGGGCTACAAGGTCCTTTGGACCGGGAAATGCAGACGTTCCTTCGGCCTACCGGGACATCGGACAGCCGGTACTCATACCCGGCGACATGGGAACCGCTTCCTATCTGCTGGTGGGAACGAATATGGCCATGGAGACCACTTTCGGTTCAACATGTCACGGGGCCGGCAGGATAATGTCAAGATCAAAGGCCATCAGGAACTTCAAACCCGACAGTATCACATCCGAACTGAGAAGCAAAGGGATCACCGTGAAGGCCACGTCCCGGAAGGTCCTTTCCGAGGAGGCTCCCCAGGCATACAAGAACATCGATCAGGTGATCGAGGTGACGCAAGGGTCCGGAATATCCAGAAAGGTTGCGAGGATGACACCTATAGCCGTCATCAAGGGATGATCAATACCGCAGATCGGTGTTCGTTCCACCTCTTTTGCCGCTGACCTTCAATATTCTCGATGGGACCAAAACCAAAAATAGGAACAAGTTGGTTCCGCGCTCTACCGGTGATGAACATGAAAGAGGCCATGAAAAGATTGTCGGGAATGGACCCATCCGATGATATGGGAGATATTCTTGAGAACATCAGGGAGATAATGAACGATGTTGAAAAGGCTCCGGATTCCACGGAGAGCTCGAAAGCCCTTTCACTGATCCGGGAAAAGGAGAACGCATCCAGGGATTATTTCATGAGACCTTTCGACAGTGATGAGATATACGATCGATTGATCAAGGTCCATGAGAAAAGGGGAGAGAACGATATCGCAGACACCTACAGAAGGTGCCTGGACCTGAGACAGGCCAGAAAATGGACCATCCTTGGTGATTCCTATGCATTGATGGGGCTCAACTCGAGAGCTGCAGGGTTCCTCGAAAAAGCACTTCACTTCGGACCCTCCGAAGATCTCGCGGATGAGGTCCGGAGGACCTACGAAAAGGCCCTGAGGAGGGTTGAAAAAGCCGAGAACATGGTGGTAAAGACCACAACCAGGGCCGATTCGGACCCGGGGAACCTCAAGAACATGATCAAGGCCCTTAGCGACCTCCTCGACCTGGACAGGATCGAGGATGCTTCCGCTCTTTCCGTTGAAGGTCTGAAAAGACATGGAGAGGACCTTGACATACTCTATCGAAAGGGAGTTGCGCTTTTCGGGAAGGATGAGTTCGGACCTGCACTCGAGATATTTGACAAATGCCTCGAGATGAGACCGACATCCGCCAATGCGAAAAGAGCGGTCAACCTGTCAAAGGAGATGCTTGGCACAGGGTTCTGATCGATACCGGCCCATTGTTGTTGCAAATCCGGTTTCCTTACAAACATGATTCTATAAATCTGGATCTATTTGCCGGAAGTGGCAATTTTTCGTTCGCCGTTGACACTTATCGCCGCTGTTATTTGAGTGCCTTCGATGTTGGTGTCTGCTGGATTGCTCGCGCCCAGACCCCGCTCACCGTCCTCGGAGCGCAAATATACTACCATATTTG